>NZ_JAFBIZ010000182.1 GCF_021531995.1 Faecalicatena contorta | reverse complement strand
GTATAATAACTTTATATTAATCATGAGGAGCGTGAAGTTTATGGCTAAAACAAATACAATTATTACCATCGGAAGAGAGTATGGAAGTGCTGGGCGTGAGATTGGATATAAGGTGGCCAAAGACCTTGATATCAAATTATATGATAAAGAAATGTTGGAAAGAGCAGCAAAAGAAAGCGGAATCTGCGAAGAACTGTTTCAGACACATGATGAAAAGCCAACAAACAGTTTCCTGTATTCTCTGGTAATGGATTCTTATTCCCTGGGATATCCATCTTCCAATTATACGGATATGCCGATCAATCACAAGATCTTTCTCGCTCAGTTTGATGCAATTCGTAAAATTGCAGATGAGGGACCATGCATACTTGTAGGAAGATGTGCAGATTATGCACTGGAAGAATACGAAAATGTTCTGAGTGTGTTTATTCATGCAGATATCAATGCAAGAGTCAGAAGAATTGCAAGAATCTATGATCTTACAGATGCAAAAGCAAAAGATATTATCCGCAAAACAGATAAAAAGAGAGCCAGCTATTATAACTATTACAGCAACAAAAAATGGGGGGCTGCAGAAAGCTATAATATCTGTCTGGACAGTTCGATTCTTGGAATTGACGGAACTGCTGAAGCAATTGAAAAAATAATTGAAATCAAAGAGCGGGACTGCAGTAAAAAGATCTGACAATTACTCTGTCACGCACGATTCCCATAAGAAAATCCTGAGATAAATCAATTTATCTCAGGATTTTCTTTGTGTCGAACATAAGGAACACGTTCCGGCCAACCGGCAATATTTCCATTTAAAATCGCAGTAAACATCCTCTGCTTTGCACCAGGATGCTCTGTGTTCAGTTGTTTTACCAGTTCTTTTGCGTACTGACGTTTTGTGTATCCGTCAATTGGACAACGGCTGGTCACGACCGGAAGCTGATACTTATTCTTAAATCCGATGACCTCTGCCTCTTCCACAAACATGATCGGTCGGATGACTGTAAGATCCATACGATCCAGATAGGTACGTGGAGAGAAAGAATAAAAGCGACCTTCGAACAGCATGGATAAAAGCATGGTTTCTATGATGTCATCCTTATGATGAGCATATGCCACTTTATTACATCCCATCTCTTTTACCACCTGATTTAAAGCTCCTTTTCTCATCTTTGCACACAGAGAGCATGGGTTGCTTTCCTTTCGTTCTTCAAATAATATATGTGCAATATCCGTCTTTACGATCTTATAAGGAACTCCAAGCTCTTCGCACAGTTTTACAACCGGTGTAAAATCACATTCGCTGTACCCCAGGTCCACAGTCACAGCACTGAGTTCGAAATGCTTTGGATAAAAGCGCTGAAGGCCATGCATTGCGTATAATAAAGTCAGGCTGTCCTTGCCTCCGGAGATTCCAACCGCAATATGATCCCCTTCTTCAATCATCTGATATTCATCAACAGCTTTTCTTGTATAGCTGAGTAATTTCTGTAGTTTCATTTTCATCTGTCCTTTCGTAATATCCAGACTATATTTTAGCAGAAGCATCCGCCAATGTACATAATATTTTCTTAATATCGTTTTATGAATTCATGAAGTTTGTTGATATCATCCGGTAAAACAATTAAGATAAAAGAAAATAAAACGGACATATAACAGACGGAAAGGATGATTCTATGAAGAAATGGCTGCATACTTCTTTGATATTATTTTTACTGATTAGCGTAGTTCTTTTTGGTGCCACTGCATTTGCGAACTCGTCCTGGCAGTGGATATCAGAAACAAAACCGTTTGACCTCCTTCCCATAGTTGCCATTGCTACCATTTTTATTGAAACAGCTGCAATTAATTGGGGTGGAAACGTACATCGTCTTTATAAAGTATTTGGTATAAATATACTGGCAAACATGGTATCTTTTTTTATACCATATCTTCTGAACTGGGCAGACCAGGTTACACATATGAAATACCATGTATTTTCTGATATGATACAATATGATCATATCTATACAGTCGGAACATATTATTTCATTCTGACGTTATTGGCAGAAGGGCCGATCATGTACTTTTCTCTAAAAAAAGATGTGGGAGATACCAGAAAAAAGCGCCTCTTATCTGCAATTATTATCAGTAATCTGGTTACCACAATTCTGGTTGCTGTAATTGAACGATCCGTCTGTTATGGTATCTGGTAATCATTCTTGTCTCTTTCTGCAGTCATACGCTTATTTTGGAGTTATGGTTCCCGAAGATGTACAGCTGTCGCGGCTTTCCGGCGTCTGTCTTCATCGATCGCTGCATAGTGCTTTTTGGTCGTATTAACATCTTTATGCCCCAGAACATCTGCGACCAGATAAATATCACCCGTTTCTTTATACAGAGAGGTACCATAAGTGCTTCTTAATTTATGTGGTGTGATTTTTTTATTCGGTGTTACCTGACGGGCATACTTTTTCACCATATTTTCAATGGCCTGAACTCCCATGCGCTTTTTCTGGGAAGACAGGAATAATGCATTTTCATGGCCGGAGAGGGGAGTAATGGATTTCCGGTCACCTTCTATGTAATTCATCAGCGCATCTGCAACTTCTTCACCAAAATATACAACCATCTGTCCGCCGCCTTTTCGCGTAACCGTGATTCCGTTATTTTTAAAATCAACGTCAGTAAGATCGAGACCCACACATTCAGAGACTCGGATTCCGGTTCCCAGAAGAAGTGTCAGAATCGCCAGATCACGATCGCGTGTTTTTTTATAATAAGTAAGTGCCTGACCGGTCAGGTGATCGCTTGCAGTTTCTACATAATCCAGCAGCATGGCAACTTCGTCCGTATCCAGACGAATGATCGCTTTTTCATGAAGTTTTGGCATATCCACGAGCAAAGTTGGATTTTTCGAAATCATCTGATGTTTAAAATAATAATTGTAAAAACTGCGTAATGCAGACATTTTTCTGGACAATCCCTTTTCCCCGTTTGTTATAAGTTCCCCGTCATTTTCACGTGTATATACTTTTAAGTATTCCATGTATTCCTCAATATCCACAGGTTCCAGTCGTTCCAGATCCTGAAGTGTAAACTGATCTATGGTATAATTCCTGTATACAGGATTATTA
>NZ_JAFBIZ010000181.1 GCF_021531995.1 Faecalicatena contorta | reverse complement strand
TTGTTATTGACCTCTTAAAATAGCGTAATAATGATTAGCTTGCGTGTCTCTGGATTGTTCTGTATACTGTCATCAGTTTACAGAAAGAAAAAAGTCTCAGAGCACCTTCCCTGGAAAGTCGTGTACTCTGAGACCTGGTCGCTAAAACCATGGTTATTATATCAGACTATACGTTAACCCTCAAGGGGAATTCAGGTGTTTTTTGTTGAGAGCAGTGTGACCAGCCATATATGTCCCAGATGTCAGGGGATTCTTGCCTACCGGGATTCACGCGTACGTATCCGAAGGAAAGAAGGCGGACGTAAGGAGCGTCTGATGATACGACGTTTCAGATGTAAAAACTGCCATTCCTATCATAATGAACTTCCGGATTGCCTCTCCCCGTATAAGCATTATGAAACTGAGGTTATATCAGGAGTTCTTGATGGAGTTGTCACTCCTGAAGATGCTGATTCCGAGGACTATCCGTCCATGCAGACCATGCAGCGCTGGCTCCTGTGGTTGCAGGTCAATCTGACCAACATAGAAGGCTACCTTAGAAGTGCCGGCTACAGTATCTTCAGACTTGGGGAAGGAGTCCTCTTCTCCAAAGGTTCACTGCTCGAAGCTATACGAAAAAAATATCAAAGCTGGTTGGAGATCATTCTCCGCCTGATCTATAACAGCGGGGGATTCCTGGTGCCGATCCCCTGGTAGCACTGTGCACCTACTTTGGTTCGTCTGTCACCGGCTGCTTCTGTATAGTGGTCTCAAAGGAGGTCGCTATACTATGAATACAAGCAAAAATCTTATGAAACAACAGTGGCAGGAACAGGAAGCACTCAAACGCTTTCAGCTTATATCTCCCCTTCTCAGGGAAGATATGGATGACGCAAAACGTCTGCAGCTGCGCAGGCAGATTGCACAGGAGAATAACATCTCCGTCCGCTCTCTTTATCGTTACGAGAAAGCATATGCAGAAAGCCAGTTCTCTGGACTCAAACCGGCAGACCGGCAAAAACACAGATCCCAGAGACTTCCGGACAATTTCGATTTTCTTCTGGAACAGGCAATCCAGCTCAGGAAAGAGGTCCCGGAACGGTCTGTTGCACAGATCATCTTCATTCTGGAAGCAGAAGGCTTTGTAGCACCGGGGGTATTAAAACGCCCAACCCTGGAAAGACATCTTTATAAAGCAGGGTTTGGCCGTGAACATATGCAGATGTACAGAGAAGCCCGTGAGAGTTCATCGAAACGCTTCTGCAAACCACACCGCATGATGCTGATCCAGGGAGATATCAAGTATGGTCCCAAACTTCCTATTGGAAAAAACGGTGCCAAAGTACAGACCTATCTGTCCTCGGCTATTGATGACCATTCCAGACGGCTGCTATTCTCCCGGTTCTATGATAATCAGGAAGAAGCGATCATCGAGGATACCTTTCACCAGGCGATCCTGCGTCACGGAACTTTTGATGCCTGTTACTTTGATAACGGATCACAGTATATCGCAAAGCAAATCCGTTTTTCCCTTTCCAAACTCGGCATCCGTGTCATTCATGCAAAGCCGAGAAGCGGAAAAAGCAAAGGCAAGATCGAAAAGTTCCACCAGGTCGTGGATGATTTTATCCGCGAATCGAAGCTGAAGGGTATCAAAAGCCTGGATGAATTAAACCGTCTCTGGGAGATCTTCGCAGACGAGTATTATCACAAGAAATCTCATGAAGGGATCAGTGAGTACTATGAAAGCCTTGGAGCTGCGGTCCCGGAAGAAGGGATCACACCTCTTCAGGAATGGAACCGCGACAGCCGCCCGCTCACTTTCCTGGATGTTTCAGTCGTAGCGGAAGCTTTCCTTCATCACGAAGAACGCAAAGTTGACAAAGGCGGATGTATCAGTTTCCGCGGAATAAAATACGAGACAAAACCATCACTGATTGGGCATAAAGTTGAAATTTCTTATGACCCTGCCGCGCCTGAAACGATCACGGTTTCTTATCCAGGCTATGAACCTTTTACAGCACAGCCTATAAAAATCAGCTCATACTGTGACAAACGTCCCGTATTACCGGCATCCATGCAGGAACAGAAACCGAGCACATCCCGTTTTCTTGATGCTTTAGAAAACCGCCATGCACAGACACAGCGTCAGATGGCTGACGCGATTTCATTTGCATCCTATCGGAAGGAGGCGAATGACAATGTATGAGGCATTCTTCGGTATGGAACACACACCCTTTGTCCGTGATGTTCCGCCTGAAAAGCTGTATGAATCATCTGCTTTTCGCGAGACATTAGGGCGTTTATCCTATGTGGCAGACCGCCAGATGTTTGCGGTTGTAACCGCTGATTCCGGATGTGGGAAATCAACGCTGATCCGCCGGTTTTACTCAGAGCTTCCTAAAGAGGATTACATCGTTCTTTATCTTTCAGACTCAAAGCTGACTCCAAGATGGTTTTATAAGGGGCTGCTGGATCAGCTCGGTCTGGAATCAAGGTTTTATCGGGGAGATTCCAAACGCCAGCTACAGCAGGAAATTGAAATCATCCGTGGAGTACAGCACAAGAAAGTTGTCTGTATCCTTGATGAAGCTCATCTATTGGAAAAAGAAACGCTGGAAGAATTCCGATTTCTTTTGAATTACAAATTTGATTCTGTCAGTCCCATGGCAGTAGTCCTTGTCGGGCAGACAGAACTTTGGGAAAACAAACTGAAGTTACAGCGTTACGCTGCTATTCGCCAGAGAATCGATATGTATTGTACGCTTCCACATCTGGACAGATCGGAAACAGAACAGTACATCGGAAGTCATATGGCGTATTCTGGATGTTCTCAGGAGGTTTTTACTGAAAAAGCAGTGGATGAGATCCACAAGGCATCTGCCGGAATTCCCCGTATGATCAACCGGATCTGCGAAAAGGCACTGATGTATGCCTTCCAACAGCAGAGACGTCTGGTCGATGACTATATGATCAAGTTTGTAGTAGAGCATGAAATGCTCACGGTCACAACTAAGTAAAAGTCAGCCGCCCGTTTTCGGGCGGCGAATCCACCATTATCTATGACAGGCAGTTAAGCAATCTGATGACAATTCGTGTGAGCAGTCTGGTGACAGCTCATGAAATCATTAACA
>NZ_JAFBIZ010000180.1 GCF_021531995.1 Faecalicatena contorta | reverse complement strand
TCATAAAAGGGATACTGATTTTAAAGTATGTAAGGATGACTGCATTTGTAAAAAATGGAATTAAGGACAACCAAGTACGTATAATAATTGACTGTGATAAAGAATATTTGAATTGCAGTCAACGAAAAACGAGTAGATAATTGACTGTACTCATGAAAGTGTGAAATGCAGTCAATAAAATAAGCGTAAAGGGTTGACTTAAAAAGAGAAATATTTAATAAAGGCCAACAAATAAAGCAAGAAAGATGACTGTAATCATGATGTTTTGAAATATAGTCATCTAGGCTAACTAACAAGGTTGACCGCAATAGAAATAATCTAATATAGAAGTCATTGAATTAGTGAAAGAAAGAGAATGAGGATAGCAGGAATTCAGAAGTATAGTAAGTATTACATCTCTATAATGGAATTCTGTAAAGGAGAGATGTAATTACGGATATCAATCAAATGAAAGAAAACAACCTGAAGACGATTCTTCGATTCTCAATTCCAAGTATCATAGCAATGCTTTTGGAAACGGTAATCACAATTACTGACGGTTATTTTACCGGGAACTATGTAGGTGAAGATGCGTTGGCAGCGATTAATCTGGGATTGCCGATTCTTTATTTTTATCTGGGTACAGGACTATGCATAGGTGTTGGTGGAACGGTAATCTGTGGAAGGCTGCTTGGAGCAAAGGACAACAGAAAAGCCTCCGAAGTGTTTTCGCAGACGGTTGTAACGGCTACAGTGATATGTATATTAGTATCACTGGCAATATCGGGATTATTCACGCCGATCCTGAAAGTTTTGAGAGCAGACGGGAATCTGTCCGCATACTTTACCGGGTACTATAGAATCATGCTTTTCAATTACCCCCTGATGGTGATTGGAACCATATTGGGAATGTTTATCCGTGTGGATGGGAAACCTCAGGTGTGTATGTTTGTGAGTATCATAAGTTGTATTTTGAATGTAATCCTTGATTATATTCTGGTAGGCAGATTAGCGATGGGAGTACGGGGAAGTGCTATAGCATCGCTTATCGTACAGGTGATGGCAGTCATTGCTCAGTTGGTACATTTCATCAGACCGTCAGCAGGCATACGTTTGAGACATTACAGATTTGACAGAGCAGTGAATAAAGAAACATTTTTTAATGGTTCATCTGAGTTTATCGGAGAGATGGCAAGTGCAATATCTATGTTTGCGTTTAACTATGTGCTGATGAAATATGTTGGAACAGAAGGAGTTGCTGCATTTACGATTCTAGGGTTTGTTGTATATGGATACAGCATGATTTCTATCGGTTTCGGACAGGGACTTACGACTCTTGTGAGTATTTGCTGGGGTGCGAAGGAACAGAAAACAGCAATGCAGCTGCGCATAATGACGAATAAAATATTATTTGGAATAGGCGCTTTATTTGCAGTTTGTTTTTTCGTATTCGGAAGAAGATATGCAGGTATGTTTGGTTGCTGCAGCAGTGTGGCGGATATGGTGTCCGCAGGATTTCGGTTTTACGCTGTTACATTTCTGATTATGGGATATGATGTGATAAATTCGATGTATTTTACCAGTTGCGGGGATGCGTTAAGCTCTGCCCTGATATCGTCGCTAAGAGGAGTGGTTCTTCTTCTTACATTTATATTCATCTTCCCGGCTATATGGGGAATGGCAGGGGTATGGATGGCTGCTCCGGCTACAGAGGCTTTGACAGCGATCGTTTCGGCATGGCTGATCATGAAACAAAAGAAGATGGTGGAAAGCAGGTGATCTGCAGTGGATGAGAAAGACAGCACTACGATTCGAAGTGCAGTGATCAATAAAGCGATAAGTTATATATTTGAAAATATAGATGAAGAGATTACTGTAGATGATGTGGCAAGACATTGTTCTTATTCAAAATATCATCTTATGCGAATGTTTAAAGAGGATACCGATGAAGCATTGTATCAGTTTATCAAACGCGTGCGGCTTGAAAGGAGCGCCTGGAGACTTAAAGTAGAGAAGGATAAAAGCATTACAGAAATAGGTGTTGATTATGGATATTCATCTTCTAATTTTGCAACGGCATTTAAGAAACACTTGAATGTAACTCCGGCTGATTTCAGGAAGATCAGTGAGAGGATAGTGGAACAGAGCTCTTTTGCACATGGGATATCGCTTGATAAAATAGAAGAATCCGAAAAACTGATTACGGTCGAGCAGCTTCATAGTTTTATGGTTATATATGAGCGTAAGAAAGGCAATTATCATAATCTGCCAGAAGAATGGTGTAAATTTATTAAAAAGTATGAATATTTGTCTTCAAAAGATACGCTTTATATTGAATGTACCATTGATGATCCGTCAATTACGGATGAAGACAGATGCATGTATGAACTGTGCCAGACAATTTCGCCGGATCACCCTGCACTGAACGAGGATACCGGTATCTTGACACATACCTTTGATGGCGGGAAATATGCAGTTTATCATTTTAAAGGATTTCCGCAGTTTCTCTTTATGGTATATCAGGAGGTATTCTGCAGGTGGCTTTCAAAGACCGGAAATCAGCTGGATGAAAGACCGATACTTGACATCTATCGAAATGTAGGTGATGATGGATACATGGAAATCGACATTTGCTTTCCGCTAAAATGAGAGAAATGTTTTATTATACCCAAAAGGTATTGCTATGTGTTTATTATATGTGTTTCCTATTTTTGTGAAAGTATGTTAAATTATAATCAGAAAGAAGATCAAAGCAAATCATTCATAAAAAAGGAGATGGCGATTATGTTGAAGAAATTAGAAGCATTCCTGGCAGAGTATTATGAGAGCTTTCACCTGGGGTAATTACATTGATCAGAATTGAAATTTTTGATGTAAACAGATAAGGAGAAAGTACAATTGAATAAGCCAACGTCGTGTAACGGTCCGGGCATTGCATAGTATACAAGAGGGTGATTGTATCTGTGTAATGTCCGGACTGTTTTTTTATAATTATCCCTTTTTGACAGAGCGATCAAACGTTTCGGAGGATATGTGCCTCACTTTGCTTATGAGAATATCGTTATTATATAGAACAATATGAAAGTTTCATTTTTTGCGAAAAAACATAAAAAATGATAATAAATGTTCAAAATTGAAAACTAAATGATAATTTTGAAAAACAAAATGATA
>NZ_JAFBIZ010000017.1 GCF_021531995.1 Faecalicatena contorta | reverse complement strand
ATCCTGCATTTTTAACAAAACTAAAAACGAATTTTTGGGAAATAAGAAAAATAAATGCATAACAGGGAACATAAACTTTCGCGAAAGAGATTGTTAAAGTGTTGACTTTTTTGTAAAAAAATGCGATAATGGAGCAAATGTCGTTGTTGCGGGACATGGGATAGAATGAACAGCTCCGACGACACTCAAATTTATAGAAAAGAGGTTAAACAAAGATGGCGAAAATCGATTTAAGTAAGTACGGCATTTCAGGAACTACAGAGATTGTACACAACCCTTCTTATGAATTATTATTTGAGGAAGAGACACAGGCAGGTCTTGAAGGATTTGAAAAAGGACAGGTCAGCGAGCTTGGAGCAGTGAATGTAATGACAGGCGTATATACCGGACGTTCTCCAAAAGATAAATTCATCGTTATGGATGAAAACTCCAAAGATACTGTATGGTGGACTTCTGATGAGTATAAGAACGATAACCATCCGGCTTCTGAAGAGACATGGGCAGCAGTAAAGGATATTGCAGTGAAAGAGCTTTGCGATAAGAAGCTTTATGTAGTAGATGCTTTCTGTGGAGCGAATAAGGATACACGTATGGCGATCCGTTTCATCATGGAAGTTGCATGGCAGGCTCATTTTGTTGAAAACATGTTCATTATGCCTACCGCAGAAGAACTTGAGAGTTTTGAGCCAGATTTTGTTGTTTATAATGCTTCAAAAGCAAAAGTTGAAAACTATAAAGAATTAGGACTGAATTCAGAGACTGCAGTTGTGTTCAATATCACAAGCCGTGAACAGGTTATCATTAATACCTGGTACGGCGGAGAGATGAAGAAAGGTATGTTCTCCATGATGAACTATTACCTTCCGCTGAAAGGAATTGCATCTATGCACTGTTCAGCAAATACAGATATGAACGGAGAGAACACAGCAATCTTCTTCGGTCTGTCCGGAACTGGTAAGACAACACTTTCTACAGATCCAAAGCGTCTTCTGATCGGTGATGATGAGCACGGATGGGATGACAATGGAGTATTTAACTTTGAAGGTGGATGCTACGCAAAAGTAATCAACCTGGACAAGGAATCTGAACCTGATATTTACAATGCGATCAAACGGAATGCGCTTCTTGAGAACGTAACACTTGACGCTGACGGAAAGATTGATTTTGCAGACAAGAGCGTAACAGAAAATACACGTGTTTCTTACCCGATTGATCATATTGAAAAGATTGTACGTCCGGTATCTTCCGCTCCGGCTGCTCAGAATGTAATCTTCCTGTCCGCAGACGCTTTCGGAGTACTTCCACCGGTATCCGTATTGACACCAGAACAGACACAGTACTACTTCCTGTCAGGATTTACAGCAAAGCTTGCAGGAACAGAGCGTGGAATCACAGAGCCTACACCTACTTTCTCTGCTTGCTTCGGACAGGCATTCCTGGAACTCCATCCTACAAAATATGCAGAAGAGCTTGTTAAGAGAATGGAAAAGAGTGGTGCAAAAGCATACCTTGTTAATACGGGATGGAATGGTACAGGAAAACGTATCTCTATCAAAGATACCCGTGGAATCATCGATGCAATCCTGAATGGAGATATCCTGAATGCACCTACAAAGAAGATTCCATACTTTGATTTTGAAGTGCCTACAGAGCTTCCGGGTGTTGATCCTGCAATTCTGGATCCTCGCGATACCTATGCAGATGCTGCACAGTGGGAAGAGAAAGCAAAAGACCTTGCAGGAAGATTCATCAAGAACTTTGCAAAATACGAAGGAAATGAAGCTGGAAAAGCATTAGTTTCTGCTGGTCCACAGTTATAAAAAACGCTTTTATGAGTTGTAAAATGTACGTAAATAGGTTATAATAATTTTAGTCAAAACCTGGGATGTGCGATAACTTCTGTAATTTTGAACCTACAATACTTTAAACGGGACTCCTACATCTCTGTAATATGTCAGGCCCCCGATCATGCAGGGGAAGACAAAAAAGCAGATGCGGACACCCACCTAGCTGTGGCTAGGAGTCAAAATACAGAAACCGGCATTTTGGGGATATGCAAATGATAAAAGGCAGCCGTGTGCGGCTGCCTTTTTTTGCAACAGAAAACGCAATTTTTTAACAGCATAAAACGAGTTCATATAAGAACATATCAAAGCATACATTAGAGAAAGACCCGGGACAAGAGGTTACATGGCAAGTGAGCAGATACAGAAAAAAGAAAGCGCTGAGAAATGAAGAATTGAAGCGGATGTCTTACCTTGGAATGTCTCTTTTAATCGTGCTTCTGATCGTCTGCGGTCTGTTGTCAGCAGTATATGCAGAGCAGGATCAGAACAATCGGAAATACGAGACAGGTATTCAGGAGGGGAATACAGCATCGCAGGAAGAAGCGGTATGGGACTCTTCAGATATTCGGGTGCTGATCATGACGGATGGGTATAAGCAGGAGGTACATTCTTCGGTAGAAGTGTGTGCTTCAGGCGGAATGGAGATCTGTGCAGGTGAAACGGTACAGGAAACTGTGGAAGGGGAGACAGTTCAGTTCCTCCCGGATAGTGCATGGTTTCAGGACGGCATTGTCCGGATAAGGGCCAGAGATGGCGGCGAAGTCACAGTCATGGGAATTACGCGGGCCTGCGGACATCCCTCCTATTCAGGAGTACTGGAACTGCGGACGACTCCGGAAGGAATTGTGGTCATCAATGAGCTTCCGGTAGAAACATATCTGTGCAGAGTGGTTCCAAGTGAGATGCCGGCTTCTTATGAACTGGAAGCATTAAAGGCGCAGGCGGTGTGTGCAAGAAGTTATGCATGGCAGCAGATGGAAAATTATGCGTATCCGGAATATGAAGCACATGTGAATGACAGCACAGACTACCAGGTATACGGAAACAGTCTCCCGCAGAAGATGACAGATCAGGCGGTCTCAGAGACGGCCGGCCAGGTGCTCTGTTATAACGGACAGGTAGTGACGGCATATTACTATTCAACCTCCTGTGGTGTCACTACGGATGTAGAGGCATGGGGGACATCGGTCAGTGAAGCAAATCAATATCTGAAGTCGGTTGAAGTAAGAGGAGAAAATGGTGATTATGAAAAGGACCTTCCATGGTACCGGTGGGAAGCAGACATTCCGGCAGAAGTGTTGTCCGGGCTGATCGGTTTTTATACGGGGAAAGACATTGGAAAACTGGAAAGTATAGAAGTGACAAGAACAGGAGCCGGGAATATTGTGCTCCAGATCTATGCAGTGGGTGATAAAGGGAGTGTAACAGTAGATACAGAAAATAAGATCCGAAGGGCTCTTGGTGGAAGTGGGTATGAGATCATAAAACAGGATGGCACAAAAGTACCCGGCCAGACGCTGCTCCCGAGTGCATTTTTTACAATTGAAAAGAACGAAGATGTGTATAAGATCAGAGGAGGCGGGTATGGGCACGGAATCGGAATGAGCCAGAATGGAGCAAATGAAATGGCAAAAAACGGGAAAACATATATAGAGATACTGACCCTGTTTTTTCAGGGAATCACAGTTGAAGTTAAGATGTAATGGACAAACCGGGGAAAATCAAGTAGAATAGAGGTCAAATATATCGGGAGAATACAATGAAGAAGGTAAGAAATCTGTATAGGAAAGTAATTGAAATGACGAGCAGGATAGGAAATGATCATGTTGGAGCATATGCCGCACAGGCGGCATATTTCTTCATGCTGAGTCTGATTCCGATTATTCTGCTTCTGATTACAATGGTGCAATATACACCGGTTACAAAGGCAGATATTATGACGGCAGTTCTACAGGTATTTCCGAGTACTGTGGAAACGCTGATTACATCTATTGTAAATCAGGTGTATAACCAGTCGACCGGTATTATTCCGCTTACGATTGTGGTGGCGCTCTGGTCTGCGGGAAAAGGTGTGCTTGCCATGACAAACGGGCTAAATATGATCTATAAGTGTCATGAGACGCGAAATTACATTTTACTTCGTATTCGTTCGACGATATATACGGTCATGTTTTTACTTGTCATCATATTTCTTCTGGTATTGTCTGTATTCGGTAACACATTAAATATATTTGTAACACAACACGTCCCCTTTCTGGAACAGGTTGCAGACAAGTTGATTCAGATGAGAACCATTGTTACGCCCATTCTTCTGGTCGTGTTTTCCTTGTTACTGTATAAATTCCTTCCAAACCGGAAAGGTAAGCTGAAAGATCAGGTTTCAGGCGCCGCATTTACTGCAGTTGGATGGATGATTGTATCCTGGATTTTCTCTATATATCTGGATGTGTTTACGGGCTTTTCTACTATGTATGGAAGTCTTACAACGATTGTACTGATCATGCTTTGGATGTATTTCTGTATGTACGGAATTCTTCTTGGAGGAGAGCTGAATGTCATGATGAAGGAGAAGCGGGAGCAGGAGGGAGAAGTGCAGGACCAGTAGAATTATTTCTTGACATCCTGAATTCATATGTTACAATAATTAGGTATTCATAGTTAAAAGCAATGACCGTGTAAGTAGTGACCCATTTTCCAAAAGAGAGAGGGAATCACCGGGCTGAAAGTTCCCTTTGGTTCAGATGGTAAACGAATTTCCCACGTAAGCTGCACTTTTGAAGTAAGAGTAGAAGGTGACGTATATGCACGTTACGCATGTTATGAGTGCTCATATTCGAAGGAAGGATATGGGAATCAGGGTGGTACCACGGGTTAGACCTCGTCCCTTTTGGGATGGGGATTTTTTTTACCTATAAAAGGATCATAATGCTTTAATTTAAAGAAATGAAAGGAAGAAAATGATGAAAGACAAACTTCAAAACATCAAAGATGAAGCGCTGAAGGCCATTGAACAGGCTGATGTGCCGGAAAAACTGAATGATGTGCGTGTAAGATTCCTTGGTAAGAAAGGGGAACTTACCGCAGTATTAAAAGGAATGAAAGATGTTGCACCGGAAGACAGACCGAAGGTAGGACAGATGGTCAATGAGACGAGAGCGGCAATCGAAAGTATTCTCGAAGAAAGTAAAGTAAAGATGGAAAGAGCCATCAGAGAAGAGAAGATGAAACAGGAGGTGATCGATGTTACACTTCCGGCAAAGAAAAATACAGTCGGACATCGTCACCCGAACACCATCGCACTGGAAGAGGTGGAAAGAATCTTTACCGGTATGGGTTATGAAGTTGTTGAAGGACCGGAAATTGAGTATGACGAATATAATTTCCGTAAACTGAATATTCCGGACGGACATCCGGCAAAGGATGAACAGGATACTTTCTACATTAATAAAGATATTGTACTCAGAACACAGACATCTCCGGTACAGGCGCGTATCATGGAGCAGGGGAAGCTCCCGATCTGCATCCTGTCTCCGGGACGTGTATTCCGTTCTGATGAAGTGGATGCGACACATTCTCCATCCTTCCATCAGATCGAGGGACTTGTAATTGACAAAAACATATCTTTTTCAGATTTGAAGGGAACTCTGGAAGTATTTGCAAAAGAGTTGTTTGGTGAAGAGACAAAGACGAAATTCAGACCACATCATTTCCCGTTTACCGAACCAAGTGCGGAGATGGATGTTACATGCTTCAAATGCGGCGGAAAAGGCTGTCGGTTCTGTAAAGGATCCGGATGGATTGAGATCCTCGGCTGCGGTATGGTACATCCGCATGTTCTGGAAATGTGTGGAATTGATCCGGAGGAATATACCGGATTTGCATTCGGTGTTGGTCTGGAGCGTATCGCGTTGCTGAAATATGAAATCGATGACATGAGACTGTTGTACGAAAATGATATTCGTTTCCTGAAACAGTTCTAATTCATAAGGAGGAGAAAAGAGAATGAATACTTCATTATCATGGATAAAAGCGTATGTTCCGGATCTGGATGTAACGGCTCAGGAATATACAGACGCAATGACTTTGTCCGGTACAAAGGTAGAAGGATATGAAAAAATGGATGCTGATCTGGATAAGATCATAATCGGACAGATTGAAAAGATCGAGAAGCATCCGGATGCAGATAAGCTGATTATCTGCCAGGTAAATGTAGGAACAGAAACAGTACAGATTGTAACGGGTGCTCCAAATGTAAAAGAAGGCGACAAAGTTCCGGTTGTACTGGATGGCGGACGTGTGGCTGGCGGACATGAGCCGGGACAGCGTGTGGCCGGCGGTATCAAGATCAAGAAAGGCAAGCTTCGCGGTGTGGAAAGCTGTGGTATGATGTGTTCGATCGAGGAACTTGGTTCCAACAGAGATATGTATCCGGAGGCTCCGGAATATGGAATCTATATATTTGATGATGACGCAGTGGTTGGAGAAAGCGCAATTAAAGCACTGGGACTGGATGATGTTGTCGTAGAATATGAGGTTACATCCAACCGTGTAGACTGCTTCAGTGTGATCGGAATTGCAAGAGAGGCAGCGGCAACATTTGGAAAAGAGTTCTATCCGCCGGTTGTAACTCCGACCGGAAATGAGGAAGATGTAAATGATTATATTAAAGTTACGGTGAAAGATACGGAACTGTGTCCGAGATATTGTGCAAGAGTGGTAAAGAATATTAAGATCGGTCCATCTCCGAAATGGATGCAGAGACGCCTGGCATCTGTAGGTATCCGTCCGATCAATAACCTGGTTGACATTACCAACTATGTAATGGAAGAATATGGACAGCCGATGCATGCATATGATCTGGACACGATTGAAGATCGTGAGATTATTGTTCGTACAGCTGCAAAAGGTGAGAAATTTACGACGCTTGACGGACAGGAGCGTGAGATGGATGAATCTGTACTTATGATCTGTGATGGAAGGAAATCCATCGGTATCGCGGGAATCATGGGGGGAGAGAATTCCATGATCACGGATGATGTGCATACCATGTTATTCGAGGCGGCTTGTTTTGATGGAACCAATATCCGTAAATCCAGTAAGAAGATTGGACTTCGTACAGATGCTTCCGGCAAATTTGAAAAAGGTCTGGATCCGAACAATGCACAGGCGGCAATCGACCGTGCATGCCAGCTGGTAGAAGAGATGGGAGCCGGTGAAGTTGTCGGCGGAATGGTAGATGTATACGGGAAAAAGAAAGAACCGGTGAGAGTACCGTTTGACCAGGAGAAGATCAACAGTCTTCTGGGAACCAATATCTCCAAAGAAGAAATGATTGGTTATTTTAAGAAGATTGATCTGGAATATGATGAAGAGACCAATGAGGTGATTGCACCTACTTTCCGTCATGACCTGTTCCGTATTGCGGATCTGGCAGAAGAAGTTGCAAGATTTTACGGATATGATAATATCCCGACAACGCTTCCGAAGGGAGAAGCAACAACCGGAAAACTATCCTTCAAGTTGAGAATTGAGCAGGTTGCCCGTGATATCGCAGAATTCTGTGGATTCAGTCAGGGAATGACATACTCTTTTGAAAGCCCGAAGGTGTATGAAAAGCTTCGTATTCCGGAGGATTCTGTACTTCGCCAGGCAATCGAGATAAAGAATCCGCTGGGAGAAGATTATAGTATTATGCGTACTTCTTCCATTAACGGAATGTTGACTTCCCTTTCAACCAACTATAATAGAAGAAACAAAGATGTAAGATTATATGAACTTGCCAATATCTATCTTCCAAAGGCTCTTCCGCTTACCGAACTTCCGGAAGAACGTGTCCAGTTTACACTGGGTATGTATGGAGAGGGAGATTTCTTCACTATGAAGGGAGTAGTAGAAGAGTTCTTTGATAAAGTAGGAATGCACAAAAAAGAAACCTACGATCCAAATGCCGGCAAACCGTTCCTGCACCCGGGACGCCAGGCTAATATTATCTATGACGGAGTGGTGGTCGGATATCTGGGAGAAGTACATCCGGATGTTGCGGATGCGTATGGAATCGGAACCAGAGCTTACATTGCAGTGATTGATATGCCGGAGATTGTTGCGAGAGCAACATTTGACAGAAAATACAGCGGAATTGCCAGATTCCCGGCGGTTACCCGTGATATTAGTATGGTTATGCCAAAAGAGATCCTTGTTGGACAGATTGAACATGTGATTGAGAAGAAGGGTGGAGCATATCTGGAAAGCTATTCTCTGTTCGATATCTATGAAGGTGCCCAGATTAAAGCTGGTTATAAATCAGTTGCTTACTCTATCGTGTTCCGTGCAAAGGATAAGACACTTGAAGAAGCTGATATTACAGCAGCGATGGACAGAATATTAAAGGCACTGGAAGAGATGGGTATTGAACTTCGTAAATAAAGAAAAGGAGTTACAATATGAAGAAAAAACAGATCGTTGGACTGGTAATAGCAGTGGTACTGTTTATTTTAACAGGTGTGGTAAGTGTTCTTACGAATGCATTTTCCAGACAGATGTTCGAAGAAAGTGTAGGCGATATCATCACCGGGTCTTATGAATTCAATCCGCCGGCAAATGATTATATTGCAATCGTCCGGGTAGAAGGAACGATTCAGGAACAGGCGGATACGAATGCATTTGGCGAGGCGGTAGGGTATCAGCATGTGACCACCCTGGATTATATCGACAATCTGATTGCCGACTCCGGTAATGTGGGAATCCTCTTATATGTGGATTCCCCGGGAGGAACAGTCTACGAATCGGAAGAATTGTATCTGAAACTCAAAGAGTATAAAGAAAAGACCGGCAGGCCAATCTGGGATTACATGGCGCATTATGCTGCTTCCGGTGGATATATGGTTTCCATGGCTGCAGATAAGATCTATGCCAACCCCAATACGACAACCGGTTCGATCGGTGTTATTATGTCCGGATATGATATGTCAGGCCTTTACGAGAAGCTTGGAATCCGTTATGTAAGTATTACCAGCGGCGCCAACAAAGACAGCAGCCAGATGACAGATGAGCAGATTGCAATCTATCAGGAGCAGGTAGATGAATACTATAATAAGTTCGTTGATATCGTGGCTGAGGGAAGAGGCATGTCTGCGGAGAATGTAAAAGCTCTTGCAGATGGGCGCACGTATACTGCAAATCAGGCAATAGAAAATGGATTGATTGATGAGATCGCTCTGTATGATGATATGGTAAGTGAGATGCGTGACGAATTTGGAACCGGTGAATTCTATGAACCCGAAGCAACGCAGAGTGTGCTGGCTTCGTTTTTCTCAAAAGCAGAAAAGCTGATTCCGAAGTCAGAAGCTCAGATTCTGAAGGAAACCGCAGCAAGTATGGAAAGCGGGGTGCCAATGTATTATGCAGAACAGTTACGATAGTCAGAAGATAGACTATGCCGGATTCTGGGTGAGGCTGGCAGCATATGTAATGGACAGCCTGATCGTATTTGGCGGGCTGGCGATTGTAAGACTCGTTCTGGGCATAGTATCACTCATAACAGGAGGATCAGTGCTCAGTGAAAATATATTGTTCCATTATACACTGGGAGATATTCTTCTGTACGTACTTCAGGTATTGTATTTTATATTGTGTACATACTATACGGGTACAACATTGGGTAAAAAAGCGCTGAATCTCAGAGTAGTCTGTGCAGATGGAGAAGAAAAACTGAGCTTTCTCAATGTGGTATACAGAGAGACGATCGGAAGATTCCTGTGTGGTATGACCATGGGAATCGGATATATCATGGTCGGCATCGATCAGGAAAAAAAAGGACTTCACGACATGCTCTGCGATACACGGGTCGTATACCTGAAGAAAATCAAAGTAAAGACTGTCCGTCAGCTGTCGCGGGAGCAGGAGGAATCACCGACACTTGGCTGGCCGGTGAGTGAACCCTGTAAAGGGGATGGACAGATTCCGTCTACCGTATATCGACTGACGGAGGAACTTCCCAAAGAGGAACTTCCCAAAGAGGAATTTCCGAAGGAAGAACAACAGGAAAGGAATTCATAATTATGAAACGTCAGGATTTTTATTATGAATTGCCGGAAGAATTAATTGCGCAGGATCCGCTTGAAGATCGTTCCAGCTCCAGACTCCTTGTATTAGATAAGGAGTCTGGGGCTGTTTCCCATCATGTGTTTAAAGAAATTGTAAACTATCTGCATGAAGGGGACTGCCTGGTTATCAATGATACAAAAGTACTTCCGGCAAGATTGATAGGATCAAAAATTGGAACAAATGCAAAAATAGAAATATTATTGTTAAAAAGAAAAGAAAATAATGTCTGGGAAACGTTAGTGAAACCTGGAAAGAAGGCGAAGATCGGAACGAAGATCAGTTTCGGTGAAGGGCTTCTGATCGGAGAAGTAATCGATGTTGTGGAAGAAGGAAATCGTCTGGTTCAATTTACTTATGAAGGAATCTTTGAAGAAATTCTGGATCAGCTGGGACAGATGCCGCTTCCTCCTTATATTACGCATCAGCTTCAGGATAAGAACCGGTATCAGACGGTGTATGCAAAGCACACCGGCTCTGCGGCTGCTCCGACAGCCGGACTTCATTTTACTCCGGAACTTCTGGAGAAGATTGAAAAGATGGGCGTGGATATTGCAAGAGTGACACTCCACGTAGGCCTTGGAACATTTCGGCCGGTAAAGGTGGAAGAGATCACAGATCATCATATGCATTCAGAATTCTATATGATCGATGAAGCAGCGGCGGAAAAGATTAACCGGGCAAAAGATTCCGGACATCGCGTCATCTGTGTGGGAACAACGAGCTGCAGAACCATTGAATCTGCGGCAGATGAGACAGGGCATCTGAAAGCATGCAGTGGATGGACGGAGATATTTATCTATCCGGGATATCAGTTCAAGATTCTGGATTGCCTGATTACGAATTTCCATTTGCCGGAATCTACTTTGATCATGCTGGTCTCTGCACTCGCCGGAAGAGAACATGTGCTTGCGGCTTATGAGGAGGCTGTAAAGGAAAGATACAGATTTTTCTCTTTTGGAGATGCGATGCTGATTCAATAATTAACACGCATATTACATGACAAATCTACATAGAATGCTCCAAGGAGTGTGATGTAGAGATGGAGTTTAAGGGAAGTCCGGCAGCTTATGCCGTGATCACCGGGAATAAGAAATATCCAAAACTTAATGGAAAGGCCTGGTTTTTTGACACGCATGGAGGAACGCTTGTAACCGTGTCGGTTCGAGGAATTGAAGACCTGGATGGGGCATACAGTCAGAACTTTCATGGAGTTCATATCCATGCGGGAATGTCATGTACGGGCAACGAACAGGAGCCGTTTGCAGATGCTGACGGACATTATAATCCGAGGGATACAGGACATCCGCAGCATGCAGGAGATCTTCCGCCTTTATTAAGCTGCCGTGGCTCTGCATGGATGTCTGTATATACGGATCGGTTTTATCCAGAGGATATTATAGGGAAAACGATTATCATTCATGCAATGCCGGATGATTTTCAAACACAGCCATCCGGAGATTCGGGCGAGATGATTGCCTGTGGAGAGATTCAGGAATGGACAGAAGAACAGTAAGAAACATAGAAACCGATGCTGCTCCGAAGGAAGATCACAGTCTTGGAGCAGCATCGGTTTTTGGCAGAAATTTATAGGATCATCAGATCTTTTGGGAAGTGTGTCAGAGATTCTGCACCGTCTTCTGTGATGAGAACGGTATCTTCGATACGCACACCACCCCAGCCAGGAATATAGATTCCGGGCTCCATGGTGATAACACAGCCCGGAAGCATGGTGCGTGTACCATTGATGCCAAGGAATGGCTCTTCGTGAAGATCCAGACCAACGCCATGTCCCATTCCGGAATAATAGTATTCTTCGTATTTGGTTACGATCTTTCGAATCTCAGCGTCCGGTTTTGTGGCATGGACACCTGGCCCCATGTTCTGAAGCCCTGTTTCCTGTCCTTTTCTGACTAATTCGTAGATTTCTCTCTGTTGCTCTGTCGGTTCACCGACAATGAAGGTACGGGTGATATCAGAGATGTATCCGTTGTACATAGCTCCGTAATCAACCAGGACAAAATCTCCTTTTTCTACCTTTTTGTCACTCGGTTTTCCATGAAGGAGAGAAGTTTTCGCTCCGGAGATCAGGATGGTCTCAAACCCAATGTCGTGTGCACCGTGCATCTTCATGCTGAATTCCAGGCGTGCACATAATTCGCGTTCTGTAACTCCCGGACGGATATAAGGAACCAGCTCTTCGAGTGCTTTGTCAGCGATCTCGCAGGCAATGCGGGTATTGGCTACCTCTTCTTCGGACTTGGCATAGCGCAGTTCTTCGATAATGTTGCGCGTTGGAATCAGTGTTGTGCCGCAGGAGGCAAGAAGCTGTTCCAGTTCTGCATATTTGTCATATGTCGTAAAGCATTCTTCAAATCCGAGATGTTTGATCCCTGCTTTTTCGCAGACATATGCGACTGCTTTCGGAAGACTGCGGTCATGGTGATGCCAGTTGATGATTTCATAATCTGGACAGGAAAGTTCTGCCAGTTCGGTAAAACGGCTGTCTGTAATTACGTACTGTCCCTGTGGGCAGATTACTGCATAGGCCAGTTCGTCCGGATAACCGGTTGTATAGTTGACGTTGGATTTCTTTGTAATATAGAATCCATCCAGATTCTGTTCTTTTAATATACGAAGTATTTTTTCGATCTTGTTCATGATGAGACCGCCTCCTATAGAAAAAATAAATAACTAGACTACAGTATAGACTATAGTCCATAAATAAAATAACAGATTTGGTAATATGTGTCAACACAGAAAAGGGAAAGTGTAAAAAAATATACAAAATGCATAATCAATAAAGGCGGTAAGGCTTCTTCGTGAAGGAGAAGAAGGATTTGACAGACGGAAATGAAACCGATAGAATTGTAGGCAGAGAAGTGGCATGTATGGGAACAGTAATCAGGGCGAGGAGCGATAGAAAATGACACAGAAATCACTGGCAAAAGGCTATACAACAGGGACTTGTGCGCAGGCAGCGACAAAAGCTGCGATGTGGATGCTGATGACAGGAAAACCATGTGAAAAAGTGCAGGTAGAACTGCCACAGGGAGAAACGCTCTCGCTGGATATCTGTGAGATTAAGATTGAAAACGGAGAGGGCGTGCAACCGCTTCCGGAAGAAGTCTGCTGTGCGGTAAAAAAAGACAGCGGAGATGATCCGGATATTACCAATGGAGTACTGGTCTACAGTAAGGTGAGCCGGAATCAGGGGACAGAGATTACGCTGGATGGGGGAGAAGGAATAGGAAGAGTTACAAAGCCGGGACTGGATCAGCCGGTCGGCGCCGCGGCAATCAATCGCGTCCCCAGACAGATGATTATAAAAGAGATAAAGGAAGTATGTGAGGAAGTCGGATATGAACGGGGAATTCACGTAGAGATATCCATTCCGGAAGGGGAACGTCTTGCAGCTGGAACCTTTAATCCAAGACTTGGAATAGAGGGGGGCTTATCGATTCTTGGAACGACCGGAATCGTAGAGCCTATGAGTGAACAGGCACTGGTTGATACGATTCGGGTAGAAATGAAGGTGTGTATGGCTGGGAGATACCGTTATCTGATCGTAGCACCGGGTAATTACGGGCTGGATTTTTTGTCGGAACAGTATGGAATGAAAGATGAGGATGTTGTCAAGTGCAGCAATTATATCGGACAGACTCTGGATATGGCAGTGGATATGGGGTGCAGGGGAATTCTCCTTGTCGGTCATATCGGAAAACTGATCAAAGTATCGGGAGGCATTATGAATACCCATTCCAGATGGGCGGACTGTCGGATGGAGTTGATGGCTGCAGCGGCACTTCGGGCCGGAATAGAAGGTACGAAAGCAGCAGCACTTCTGGAATCCGTAACGACAGATGATGCACTTGGAAAGTGTACATCTGACGAAAGGGTGCTGATCATGAATCAGATTATGAATCAGATTGAAGAGTATATGAATTATCGAACGGAAGGAAAATTGTTGACCGGAGCAATAACATTTTCAGAGGTGTATGGAATCCTCGGGAAAACAGACCGGGCAGACGAATTAATCGATCGTTTCAGAAGAGAAAGAGGAGTGTAGATATTATGCAAGGGAAATTATATGGAGTCGGTGTCGGGCCGGGGGATCCGGAACTTATGACAATAAAAGCTGCCAGAATTATAAAAGAATGTGATGTGATTGCTGTTCCGGGAAAGATTCCGGAAGAATCGATTGCTTACAGGATTGCAAGACAAGCATGCCCGGATATTGATGAAAAACTGCTGATCGGAATCCCGATGCCAATGACAAAAGATGAGAAGGTGTTGAAAAAAAGCCATGAAGAAGGAGTTTTAAGTCTGAAACATCAGCTGGATGCGGGGAAAGACACGGCATTCTTAACACTCGGGGATCCGACAGTATATTCTACATATCTTTATCTGCACAATGAGATCCGAAAAGAAGAATATGAGGCAGAGATTATCAGTGGTGTTCCGTCGTTCTGTGCAGCTGCTGCAAAGCTTCACATGAGTATTGGAGAAAGGGATGAGCAGATTCATGTGATTCCGGCTTCCTATCAGGTGGAAGGAGCACTCGAACTTCCGGGAACGAAGGTGCTGATGAAAGCCGGGAAAAAGCTTCCAGATGTCAAAAGAGTTTTGGAGGAAAAACATGTGGAAGTAATGATGATAGAAAATTGTGGAATGGAGCAGGAGAGGATCTGCTATGGAACGGAGAACATTCCGGAAGATGCAGGATATTATACACTGTTGTTTGTGAAGGAAAGAGGAGGAGAACAATGATTCATTTTGTGGGAGCCGGCCCCGGAGCGGTCGATTTGATTACGGTACGGGGACAAAAGCTGTTAGAAGAGGCGGATGTCGTAATATACGCAGGATCGCTGGTGAATCCCGGGTTATTAGATTGTGTCAGACAAGATTGTATGATATATAACAGTGCAAAAATGACACTGGAAGAAGTGCTCGAAGTCATGGAACAGGCGGAGCGTGAAGGAAAGACGACAGTAAGACTCCATACAGGAGATCCATGCCTGTATGGAGCGATCAGAGAACAGATGGACTGGCTGGAAGAACAGAAGATTCCCTATGATTCCTGTCCGGGAGTCAGTTCTTTTTGCGGTGCGGCTGCAGCCCTGAATCTTGAGTATACATTGCCGGAAGTTTCTCAGAGTGTGGTGATTACCAGAATGGAAGGACGAACACCGGTACCTGAAAAAGAAACGGTTGCTTCATTTGCCGCCCATGGTGCAACGATGGTACTTTTTTTAAGTACCGGATTACTGGAACAGCTGGAGCGGCAATTGATGGAAGGCGGATATCCGGCGGATACGCCGGCCGCAATTGTATATAAGGCAACCTGGCCGGAAGAGGAGACGTATATCTGTACGGTATCTACGCTTGCAGAAACAGCGAAGGAACACCGGATTACCAAAACGGCTCTGATCATCGTGGGAGATGTTGTGACGCATCATTCCTATGAAAGGTCTAAATTGTATGATCCATCATTTGCGACGGAATTCAGGGAGGCAAAATGAAGATTGCAGTCATAAGCTTTACACGGAATGGGAAATGTCTGGCAGATCGTATCACAGAATTACTGAAAGCAGATCATGAGGTCATCAATGCAGTAAAGTGTTCCAGTGTGCCATCTTCTATCAGGGAAAGTCTGAGTGAATGGACCGGGAAGATGTTTCAGAGTCAGGATGCACTGATCTTCGTCGGTGCAGTCCAGATTGCGGTCCGTGCAATTGCACCGCATGTCAAGTCGAAAAAAACGGATCCTGCCGTCCTGGTGTTTGATGAAAAAGGAACTTATGGAATCCCGGTTCTGTCGGGACACCTGGGTGGGGCCAATGAGCTTGCAATGATAATCTGTGCCGGCATTCAGGCACAACCGGTTGTAACGACTGCAACGGACCTGCAGGGAAGATGGGCAGTTGATGTATTTGCAAGAAAGAATGGACTGGTGATCCGGGAGATGGAACGTGCCAGACAGATATCTGCAGCAGTTCTGGAAGGCCGGAAGATTACGATTGCGGCAGATGACTGGACACGGAGGGTGGAAGGAGTACTTCCGGAAGATGTGGTTCGATATGAAGATATTCCGGGGACAGAACCGGATATCCGGATCGGAATCTTAGAACAGGAGAGTCAGGCTCTGCATCTGATACCAAGAGTAGTGATCGCTGGAATCGGATGTAAAAAAGGAGTTTCGGCTACGCAGATTGAAGAGGCCGTTGAGCTGGCGTGTTCGCAGGCCGGTGTATGCAGAGAAAGCATATATAAAGTTGCAAGTATTGATCTGAAAGCCCGGGAGCAGGGAATTCTGGAATATTGTGAAAACTGTCATCTGGAGAGTTGTTTCTGTTCGGCAGAAAAATTGAAAGAGATACCAGGTACTTTTTCCGGATCGGAATTTGTGACCCGTGTAACAGGCGTTGATAATGTATGTGAGCGAAGCGCAGTATTTGCAGCTGAAAAGGGGCGTCTGATTGCCGGAAAGATTGTCTGGAACGGTGTGACCGTTGCGCTTGCACAGAAGGATTGGAGGGTTAGGTTTGAATAAAGTATATGTAGTTGGAATGGGTCCTGGTGCCTATGAAGAGATGACAGTACGAGCAGTGAAGACGCTGGAAGCGTGTGAAGTGATTGTTGGATATACGGTATATGTGGATCTGTTGAGAGAACATTTTCCGGGAAAAGAATTCATGACCACATCTATGAGGCAGGAAGTACAGAGGTGTCACATGGCATTTGAAGCAGCTGCAGCCGGAAAGACGACAGCGATGGTATGCAGTGGAGATGCCGGAATCTATGGGATGGCAGGTCTGATGTATGAAGTGGGGGAAGGATTTCCACAGGTAGAGATCGAAGTTGTTCCGGGGGTAACTGCAGCAATTGGTGGTTCGGCAGTTCTTGGAGCAGCGGTCGGACATGACTGTGCGCTGATCAGTCTGAGTGATCTCCTGACTCCATGGGAAGCAATTGAAAGGCGGCTGCAGGCAGCTGCTGAAGCAGATTTTGTAATCTGTCTGTATAATCCGTCGAGCAAAAAGCGAAGTGACTATCTGAAAAAAGCGTGTATGTTGATTCAGAGATATAAAGAGGATGATACAGTATGTGGAATTGTACGACAGATTGCAAGAGAGGGGGAAGCACTTAAGCTTCTGACCCTGGGAGAATTGAAAGATACAGAAGTTGACATGTTTTCAACTGTATTTATCGGAAATCGTCAGACGAAAATCGTACGGGGTCACATGGTGACACCAAGAGGATATCATATATGAAAAAAGACAGGATTCTAATCTATGCAGGTACAACAGAAGGAAGAAAACTGACATCTTATCTGGTAAGAAAGGGTGTATCAGTACATGTCTGCGTTGCTACTTCCTATGGAGCAAGTCTGCTTCCAAAGGAAGGTGATATTACAGTATCTCATGAACGTATGGACTGTATGCAGATGAAAGAGTTTATCTCTGATTACAGACCGGCATATGTGGTAGATGCCACACATCCTTATGCGAAAGAAGTTACTGCGAATCTGAAAGCAGTATGTGAAGAATTGCAGTTCCCATATCTGAGACTGGTACGCGAGGAAGAAAATGTGTGCGGCGAAGTCTGTGTGGAGGATGTGAATGCAGCAGTAAGATATCTGGAGCATACGAAAGGAAATATTCTGGTGACCACCGGAAGTAAAGAACTGGAAGCTTTTACACAGCTTACTGATTATAAGGAAAGAATCTATGCAAGAGTATTGTCTTTGAAGCAGGTAGTGGAAAAGTGCGAGGAACTTGGGATGGCAGGCAGGCATCTGATCTGTATGCAGGGACCGTTCTCGACAGAGCTGAATCTTGCGATGCTGAGAGAATATGAGATTGCTTATATGGTGACCAAAGAATCCGGTGCAGCCGGAGGATTCCTTCAAAAGTGTGAGGCCGCAGAAGAAGCTGGTGTCAGACTTGTGGTGATCGGACGCCCTGAAAAAGAAAAGGGATATGAGTTTGGAGAAATATGCAGATTACTTAAGAAAGAATTGGATTTAAATGATAATAAAAAAGTTTCTGTTATTGGGATTGGCACCGGTGCGGCACAGGTAATGACCGGTGAGGCGAGGGAAGCGATAAAAAAAGCAGATCTTCTAATCGGAGCGAGTAGAATGCTTCGATCGGTGGCAGTGTGCGGACAACCGGTCTATGAAGAATACCTTCCGGAGAAAATACTGGAATATATAAAAAAGCATCCGGAATATGAACAGATAGCGGTACTGCTGTCAGGAGACAGCGGATTCTACAGTGGTGCAAAAAAGCTGATGGCGATGCTGAAAGAAGAACCGGGAATAGAAGCAACGGTGATACCGGGGATCTCTTCCGTCTCTTATCTGGCAGCAAAGCTTGGGATATCCTGGGAAGATGCATTTCTGACCAGCTCTCACGGAAGAAAAGCGAATCTGATCTCAGATATCCGGGAGCATCAAAAGGTATTTGCACTGGTGAGTGGGGAAAAAGAGATCCTTGAGATTCTGGAGCAGATGATTGTATACGGGTATGGAGACCTTAGAGTATGTATTGGAACAGAGTTATCATATCCGACAGAGCGGATTCAGACTGGAACCGCACGTACGCTTCTGGAAGATCCCTCAGGGAGTCTGGCAGTCCTGTATATTGAGAATCCGAACGGCGGTAAACAGCCCGTTGTCCCGGGAATCCCGGATGCGGAATTTATCCGTGGAGAAGTACCCATGACAAAGGAAGAAGTGAGAACCATCTCCATATCAAAGCTTCGGATCCGGTCGGATTCTGTGATCTATGATATCGGAGCAGGGACCGGTTCGGTGTCTGTGGAGGCAGCGATACGGGCAGAAAAGGGTCATGTATATGCGGTGGAACGAAAGCAGGAAGCTATTGCACTGATTCAGAGAAATCAAAAAAAGATGCATGTCGATAACCTGACGGCAATCGAGGGAGAGGCACCGGATGCGCTTCTTGAGCTGCCAGTACCGGATGGTGTATTCATAGGTGGAAGCAGTGGCCGTCTGCGAGAAATTCTTAAGATCATAGAATCTAAGAATCCGAAAGCACGTATCGTGATCAATGCCATCTCTCTGGAAACACTGCGTGAAGTACTGGACTGGATCAAAGACAGAACTGTGGCAGAAGAAGAGATTGTGCAGGTATCTGTAAGTAAGTCCAGACAGATAGGAAGTTATCATATGATGACAGGGCAGAATCCGATCTTTATCATCAGCTTCTGCCTTGCGGGAAAAGAGGAAGAGTTATGAAACTGCCGAGAATGCTTATCACTGCGCCGGGAAGTGGAACTGGAAAGACGATGATTACCTGCGGGATTCTTCAGGCGTTAAAAAACAGGGGACTTCGTGTATCTTCGTTTAAATGCGGACCGGATTATATTGATCCTATGTTTCACAGGGAGGCGCTTGGTGTCAGCAGTTATAATCTGGACTCCTTTCTGTGTGGGAAAAGTGGTGTAAAAGAGCTGCTTGTAAAAAATGGAAAAGATACAGAACTGGCAGTCATAGAAGGTGTCATGGGATACTATGACGGATTGGCGGGAATCTCCGTAGAGGGGAGCGCTTATGATATTGCAGATATTACGGATACTCCTGCGGTTCTGGTGATGGACTGTAAAGGTATGAGTGTCTCTGTAGTACCGTATATTCAGGGATTTCTTGATTATCGTGATAACAGTCATATTAAAGGTATTATATTGAATCGAGTGTCTTCCGGTATGTATGACAGGATGAAGCAGATGATAGAGTCGCAGACCGGGATCCGGGTATACGGATATGTTCCGGTTATAAAGGAAGGCGCACTGGAAAGTCGTTATCTGGGACTTATGCTTCCGCATGAAGTGAAAGATCTTAAGAATCGTCTGAAGCAGCTGTCCGAAAAACTGGAAGAAACACTGGATCTGGATGCGTTGCTTATGCTTGCACGCGGTGCTTCTGAATTGGAGACGGATCCTGAGAAAAAGGACAAGACGGACAGAACTATTTCCTGTTACCGGGACCTTCGAATCGGAATCGCAATGGATGAAGCATTTTGTTTTTTTTATCAGGATAATCTGGAACTGATAAAGGAAAGCGGGGCGAATCTGGTTCCGTTTTCGCCGATCAGGGATGAAAAACTTCCAGAGGATCTGGATGGTCTTCTGTTATATGGAGGGTATCCGGAATTATACGCAGATGAATTGAACAGGAACGCAGCCATGCGTGATGCAGTTAGAGATGCAGTAAAAGAAGGAATGCCATGCATTGCAGAGTGTGGTGGGTATATGTATCTGCAGGAAGTGATTCAGAATGCCAGGGGAGAGTGTTTTCCTATGGTGGGTGTGCTCCCGGGGAAAAGTTATCATACCGATTCGCTGAAACGATTTGGATATATCACTTTAAAAGGTGGAATGGTTTTTGGAAAGGAGATCGGTGCGATTCCTGCGCATGAGTTTCATTACTATGACTCTGAAGTGTGCGGAGATGCATTTCAGGCAGATAAGCCATTGTCCAAGCGATCCTGGAGGTGTATGATCAGTACCGATACTTTGCTTGCAGGATATCCACATATTCATTATTATGGAAATCAGCGGGTTCTTCAGGCATATCTGGATGCGTGTGAAAAATGGAAGAATGACAGAGGAAAGAAAAGATGAAAATGAGTACAGAAGAAAAGAACTTGAACCAGATCATCGAAGCAATACAGCCTGTTGATGTAAAATCCATACAGACTGCACAGAAAAAATGGAATTCAATCGCAAAGCCACTGCACAGTCTGGGAAAGTTGGAAGAACATATTATCCGGATTGCGGGTATGACAAAAAACCCGGAAGTCAGCCTGGAGAAAAAAGCATTGATCGTGATGTGTGCGGACAATGGGGTGGTAGAAGAAGGTGTGACGCAGACCGGACAGGAAGTAACGGCAATCGTTGCGGACAATTTTCTGACATGCCGGACCAGTGCAGCACTGATGTGTAAAAAAGCAGGTGTTGATCTGTTCCCGGTTGATATCGGGATGGTTACAGATACGAAGGTCCCGAATCAGAAGATAGCCTATGGAACGAAAAATATGACAAAAGAGCCTGCCATGACCAGGGAAGAGGCAGTCCGTGCCATCCTTGTCGGAATCGGAGAAGTTCGAAAAAGGAAAGAAGAAGGTTATCAGATTCTGGCAACCGGAGAGATGGGAATCGGCAATACAACGACCAGCAGTGCGGTGACTTCGGTGCTTCTGGGGCTTCCGGTCGAAGTGATGACCGGTCGGGGAGCGGGACTTACCAGTGAGGGATTGAGACGGAAGATAGATGCAATTCAGAAAGCAATCAGGATCAATCAGCCAGATGCATCGGATGCGATCGATGTCCTTGCGAAAGTCGGAGGCTTTGACCTGGCCGGACTTGCAGGTGTATTCCTCGGAGGTGCTTATTATCGGCTTCCGGTTGTGATTGACGGCTTTATCTCTGCGGCAGCGGCACTTCTTGCGAATCGAATCTGTCCGGTTTCCGGAGAATATATGATTGCATCGCATGTATCCAAGGAACCGGGCATGCATATGATCCTGGAAGCACTGAATATGGAAGCAGCGCTCACCTGTGACATGTGCCTGGGCGAAGGAACGGGAGCTGTCGCTTATCTGCCGGTTCTGGATATGGCTGTTGAAGTATATCAGAAGATGAGTACATTTTCAGAAATCAATGTGGAAGATTATGAGGAGCTGGGAGACAGATAATGATACATCTGATTACAGGCGGAAGTGGAAGCGGAAAATCATCCTATGCAGAAGACTGGCTGATACACAAGCGCAGGAGACCCAGCAGTGTTCCCTGCGTCTATATTGCAACGATGATGCCATTTGGAGAGGATGCCGCAAAAAAAATTGAAAGGCACCAGAAGCTCAGAGCCGGAAAGGGATTTCTGACAATTGAGCGATATACAGATCTGTCCGGACTTTTCGTACCGGATAATCAGGGAATATTACTTGAGTGTATGTCTAATCTGGCGGCAAATGAACTGTATCGTGCAGACGGATCTCAGAATGACGCGGAGGAAGTCTGTGACAGAATTCTGCAGGGAATCCATTGCCTGCAAAGACAGACCCCCTGTCTGGCAATTGTAACCAATGAAGTCAATTCGGACATCAACGCATACAGTCGGGAAACGGAACAGTACCGGGAATTGATCGGCAGGATCAATCAACGAATTGGAAAGATTGCAGATCGGGTAACAGAAATCGTATATGGAATTCCGGTGGTGATAAAAGAATGAGAAAAAAAATGTGGAACAGTTTTAAAATTGCATTTTCAATGTACAGTAGAATTCCAATTCCAGACTGTGAATGGACAGAGGAAAATATGTCGTATGCTATGTGTTTTTTTCCGTGTATAGGAGCTGTGATTGGCGCGGCCAGTTACGGGGTGTTCCGAATTGCCGACTGGGCACAGACGGGAAAAGTTCCGGTCAATGACCTGTTCTGGACGGTTCTTCTGGTACTGATTCCGATATTGATTACCGGTGGGATCCACATGGATGGATTTCTGGATACGCAGGATGCGCTGAGTTCTTATCAGTCCAGAGAACGAAGACTGGAAATATTAAAAGATTCCCATGCCGGTGCATTTGCCATTATATCCTGTGCCGTATATCTTCTGCTTTATACAGGTGTGTATTCCTCACGTTCTGAGGAAAGCATGCGTGTGATTGCCCTTGGGTTCATGCTGTCACGAATCCTCAGTGGTCTGGCGGTTGTGACATTTCCACAGGCGAGAAAGCAGGGAATGGCAGCTGCATTTTCCCAGAATGCCGCAAAAAAGACGACAAGGATCGTGCTTTGTATCTGGCTTGTGATGCTGGGAGTGATAATGATTGTTGTTGGAACTATACCGGGAATCCTGAGTATTCTGTCAGCAGGCCTTATGTTTTTATATTATCATCGGATGGCGATGGAAAAGTTTGGTGGAATTACGGGGGATCTGGCAGGATATTTTCTTCAGATGTGTGAACTTGTGATGGCGATGGCAGCAGTTGGAGGAGACATTCTGCTGAAAAGTCTTGCCGGCTAGAATAGAAGGGGTGTAAAGGAATGTGGTGTACGTGGAGCAGGGAGGAAAAAAACTATGATCATGATCATCGGCGGAGCATATCAGGGAAAGCTTGCCTACGCAAAAGAATTGTATCCGGAGATCTCATGGGCAGATGGTCGGGAATGTACAGATGAACAGGCGTTACAATGTGAAGGACTCCATCACTTTCATAAATGGATCGAACGGAAGATGCGTAAAGGTGAAGATGTCAGTCATCTTGCAGAGATATTGATGACACAGAATCCGGATATGGTCATTGTAACGGATGAGATCGGGTATGGAATTGTTCCGGTGGATCCGTTTGAAAGAGCGTATCGTGAGATGACGGGAAGAATATGTACAGAGCTTGCAGCACATGCGAAACGTGTGGATCGCGTGATCTGCGGTATCGGAAAGGAAATCAAGAGAGTATGAGGATCTGCCTGATTCGCCATTCGATGACGGAGGGAAACAAAAAGAAACGATATATCGGCCGGACGGATGAAGCATTGTGCCCGGAAGGGGTGGAGCTGCTTCAGAAGAATATGCGAAGAAGGTCAGGGCTGAAAGATATATTATGTGGATATCCTGATGTTCAGGCAGTGTTTGTCAGTCCGATGAAGCGATGTATTCAGACTGCGGAAATTCTCTATCCGGGGAAGAAGTATACGGTAGTGGAGAAGCTTGGAGAGTGTGATTTCGGAATTTTTGAGAATCGAAATTATCAGGAACTGTCCGGCTGCCCGGCGTATCAGGAATGGATTGACAGCGGCGGGACCTTACCATTTCCGGAAGGAGAGAGCAGGGAAGATTATGTGCGTCGGACGCTGGAAGGCTTTCGGCAGGTGCTTAAGATGTGTCGGGAAAGAGAAATTCGACGTGCTGCACTGGTGGTGCATGGCGGCACGATTATGAGTATCATGGAAAAGTATGCACGCCTGGAGGATGGGTGTCCTGCAGGCAGTTATTATGATTATCAGGTGGGAAACGGAGAAGGATATGAGCTTGGGATTACAGAGAGTGATATGGATGACAATTGCAGTGGCAGCAGGATTTGTTCTGGATCTGATTCTGGGGGATCCCAGATGGCTGTATCATCCGGTGAGGCTGATCGGACATCTGATTACCGGTACGGAAAAAATTATCAGAAGCTGTTTCCCGAAGACTAAGACCGGAGAACGGATTGCAGGAGGAGTTCTGGTTCTGATCGTTCTTTCTGTCAGTACGGCAGTGCCTGTGCTGATCCTCTGTGTGGCATATGCATATGCCTGGCAGCTGGGGCTTACGATAGAGAGTGTTATGTGTTATCAGATTCTTGCAACAAGATCTCTGAGAGATGAGAGTGATAAAGTCTATCTGGCACTGAAAGAAAAGGGAATAGATGAAGCGAGAAAAGCAGTGTCTATGATCGTTGGAAGAGATACCCGGAATCTGACAGAAGAAGGAGTAACAAAGGCTGCTGTAGAGACGGTAGCGGAGAATACCTCTGACGGAGTGATTGCGCCACTGTTCTATCTTGTAATTGGAGGAGCAGTTCTGGGATATGCTTATAAGGCGGTAAATACCATGGATTCCATGATCGGATATAAGAATGACAGATATCGTTACTTTGGAACAGCAGCAGCCAGACTGGACGATATTGTGAATTATATTCCTGCCAGGGTATCAGCGGTTCTGATGATCCTGGCGGCAGCATGTGTGCATATGGACTGGAAGAATGCAATCCGCATCTGGCGCAGGGACCGTCATAATCATAAAAGTCCGAACGCTGCCCAGACGGAAGCAGTGATGGCAGGTGCACTGGATGTAGAACTTGCGGGAAATGCATGGTATTTTGGAGAACTGTATGAGAAACCGACGATCGGAGATCCGATCCGCAGAATTGAGATCTGGGATATCAGGAAGTCGCATATGCTTCTTTTTGGAACAGCGATACTGGCGCTGCTATTGTTTGTGGGAATCAAGAGTATCTGTCTGCTGGCAGCATATTGACTATTATCCGAAATATAAGTAAGATAGATGAATAGATGAGAAATCATTCTGATATTCCTGATAAGGAGAGTTGGACAGGTGGAAAAAGAGAACAGACAGGTACATGGCGGGGATATCTACCGGAATCCGCATGTGACAGATTTTTCGGTGAACAGTAATCCGCTCGGGGTGCCGGAGCGTGCACTTCGGGCTGTGCAGAATAATGTAGAAAATATCGTTCATTACCCGGATATGTGGTGCAGTAAGCTTCGAGAAGCCATTGGCGGTTTTGAGCATACAGATATGGATCATATACTCTGTGGCAATGGGGCTGCGGAGCTTTTTTTTGCAGCGGTACTGGCTATCAGGCCAAAACGGGCACTTGTGACGGCACCGGCATTTTCTGAATATGAGCGGGCACTTCGGGTGGTGAGGGCGGAAGTAGATTATTGTATACTGAAAAAGGAAGATGGATTTCAAGTAAAAGACGAGATTCTTAAGATGATCACTCCACAGACGGACATGGTGTTTATGTGCAATCCGAATAATCCAACCGGACAGGTGACAGAAAAAAATCTGATTCTGAAAGTATTAAAAAAGTGCAGAGAATGCGGTACCATACTTTTACTGGATGAATGCTTTCTGGATTTTCTGGAAATTCCCAGGGAGTATGAAAGCATAGAATATCTGGAGCAGTACCCGGAGTTATTGATCGTCAAAGCATTTACCAAGATATTCTGCATGCCAGGGATCCGTCTGGGATATGCGATCAGTGCGAACCATCAGCTGCTTCGTTCGATGGCAGACATGCTCCAACCCTGGAATGTCTCTGTTCTGGCACAGGAGGCAGGAACGGCAGTGCTTCAGGATTGTGAACCGTATATAGAGCGGACAAGAAAATATGTAGGAGCCCAGAAGACATGGATGATACGGGAATTGAGGAATCTGGGGTATGAGGTCTATGGATCCCGCGCAAACTATATCTTTTTTTCCGGAAGGAAGGGATTGTATGAGGAGGCTCTGGACGCAGGGTTTCTGATCCGGGATTGTGCAAATTATGAGGGATTGTGTTCAGGATATTATCGGATCGCAGTGCGAACACAGGAAGAGAATGAAAGGTTGATCGTATGGCTAAAAAAATTATGATACAGGGCACGATGTCCAATGCGGGAAAGAGCTTGATCTGTGCGGGATTATGCCGGATCTTCCGGCAGGACGGATACAAAGTGGCACCGTTTAAATCACAGAATATGGCGCTTAACTCATTTATCACGGAAGACGGACTTGAGATGGGAAGAGCACAGGTCGTACAGGCTGAAGCCGCGGGAATCCAGCCACAGGTTCAGATGAATCCGATCCTCCTGAAACCGACCAACGATGTGGGATCACAGGTCATTGTAAATGGAGAGGTCCTTGGAAATATGAGCGCAAGGGAGTATTTCGCCTATAAAAAGCAGTTAATCCCGGATATTCTGAAGGCATTTCATCAGCTGGAAGAAGAATACGATATAATTGTCATTGAAGGGGCAGGTAGTCCGGCAGAGATCAATCTGAAGCAGGACGATATCGTAAATATGGGGCTTGCCAGAATGGTACAGGCTCCGGTGCTGCTGGTCGGTGATATTGACCGGGGCGGTGTGTTTGCGCAGCTTCTGGGAACGCTGATGTTACTGGAGGATGAGGAGAAGGAACTGGTCAAAGGACTGATTATTAATAAATTCCGGGGAGATAAGACGATTCTGGATCCGGGAATAGATATGCTGGAGCAAAGAGGCGGAATTCCGATCGTAGGAGTTGCTCCTTATATGCAGGTTGAGATTGAAGATGAGGACAGTCTGACAGAGCGGTTCGACGGACAGCAATACAAAAATGTGCAGAATACGGCCGACGGATGTGTGGATATTGCGGTGATACGGACTCCCAGAATATCCAATTTTACAGATTTTATGCTGCTTGAAAATCTGAACGGTGTATCGCTTCGTTATGTAAAACGGTGCAGTGAACTGAGGTGTCCGGATCTGATCATTCTGCCGGGAACCAAGAATACGATGGAAGATCTGCGCTGGATGCGCCAGAATGGTCTGGAAGCAGCAATACAGAAGGCAGCTGCCAGAGGGACGGCAGTCTGGGGCATCTGTGGAGGGTATCAGATGCTTGGTGAGAAGCTTTCTGATCCGGAAGGTGTAGAGTCCGGAGGCAGTATGAGAGGAATGGGACTTCTTCCGGTGGAGACGATCTTTGGAAAGAAAAAGACCAGAACCAGAATTACCGGGACGTTCCGACATCCGGATGGAATCTTCCAGGGACTTCAGAACCTTGCGTTCGAAGGATATGAGATTCATATGGGAGAAACTAGACTGACAGGAATTCTGCCAATGAATGAGATTCATGATACAGTGAAGAAAAGAGATGCGTCAGAAGTCGGCAGGGAAGATTCCGTATATGTGGTAAGTCATGACGGCGCATCCAGAGGAAATATCTGCGGAACCTATGTACATGGAATCTTCGATCGGGAAGAAATTGTGACGGAAATGGTACGTGCACTTGCTGAAAAAAAAGGAATTAATATTCGCGAATACGATTCTATAGATTTAAAAAAGTTTAAAGAGACACAATATAATTTACTGGCGGATACACTAAGAGAACACCTTGATATGAAACGGATTTATCAGATTCTGGAAGAGGAGGTAGTTGGACATGAAAATTGAGATCGAAAATGTGTTGCCTGCTGAGATCGAAAAAAGAAGCTTTGAGATGATTGCGGAAGAACTGAGGCGGGAGGAAATCTGCCTTCCGGAAGAACAGGCACCAATCATCAAGCGCTGCATTCATACCAGTGCAGATTTTGAGTATGCGAAAAATCTGGTCTTCTCGAAAGGGGCAGTAGAAAGGGCGCTGGAAGCGATTCAAAACGGAGCATCCATAGTAACAGATACCCAGATGGGAAAATCAGGGATTAATAAAAAAAGGCTTGCCGGATATGGCGGTCAGGTATATTGTTTTATGTCTGACGAAGATGTTGCCCGGGCTGCAAAAGAAAATGGAACGACCAGAGCGGTTGCAAGTATGGAAAAAGCCTGTATGCTGGAAGAAAAACTGATCTTTGCGATTGGAAACGCTCCGACGGCATTGATTCATCTGTATGAAATGATCCGGGAAGGAAGAATCAGACCGGAGCTTGTGATTGGGGTCCCGGTAGGCTTTGTCAATGTGGTACAATCCAAGGAGCTGATAATGGCGCAGGAAGAAGTACCGTATATTGTGGCAAGGGGCAGAAAAGGAGGAAGCAATATCGCTGCCTGTATCTGCAATGCACTCCTCTATATGCTTCCGTGACAGAAGCCGTGATATGGTCTGTCGGGAAACACGTAGTCGAAAACATGTTTATGACAAGAATCGCCCACAGAAAATCTCATGCTGTAAAGCACGAAGTTCTGTGGGCGATTCTTATTTTAGTTGAAAGGACAAAAAGTACATCTAGTCGGATGTATGTTTTTTGATAAATTCTTTCATTGCCTGAAAACTTTCATCACTGATCTGATGTTCCATCTCGCATGCATCACTTACGGCAGTCTCAGGAGATACTCCCAGAGAAATCAGCCAGTCGGATAATACGGTATGACGTTCATAGACACTTGAGGCGATCTGCTTTCCTTTTTCGGTTAATGTGATGAAACCGGCAGAACTTACTTCGATACATTCATTTTCTCGAAGGTGCTTCATAGCAACACTGACACTGGGTTTTGAAAAGTTCAGTTCAGTTGCAATATCTACAGAACGTACAACGGGAAGCTTTTTACTCAATAATAATATGGTTTCCAGATAATCTTCTGAAGATCGGTTATTACGCATGTTATTCTCCTCTTTTCTGGAGTTGTTTTCTACATTTATATCAATTATAGCAGTAACTTTTCGGTGGGTCAAGTGCAAAGAAAATGTCCTGGATACACAATCGTATTGAAGATATGGATCCTCATATTGAAAAAAAATATCAATTACAGTTATTGACATATAATGAGGGTAAGCATATACTAACTATTGTGATAAATGAGAACGTTTATTAAAAACGAAAGCAGGTGGACTATGATGCCTTTGACTATGGCCGAAACTGGTCGAATGATTCAAATCAGAAAAATTGGCGGAAAGGACGAAACCAGACGTTTTTTAGAAAGCCTGGGGTTTGTGATGGGCGGGTTCGTCACTGTCGTATCAGAAATCAACGGAAATCTGATTGTAAAGGTGAAAGATTCACGTGTAGCAATCAGTAAAGAAATGGCGAATAAAATCATGGTATAAGGAGGAAGGTGTACAGATGGCAACATTAAAGGATGCAAAATGTGGAGAGACAGTGAAGGTTGTAAAGCTCCATGGAGAGGGTGCGGTAAAACGCAGAATTATGGATATGGGAATTACCAAAAACACGGAGGTCTATGTAAGAAAAGTGGCACCTCTGGGAGATCCGGTAGAAGTGACAGTCAGAGGATATGAATTATCTCTCAGAAAAGCGGATGCGGAAATGATAGAAGTACAATAGCGGATTTTTTTAGACACAGGTTAGTGAAAGCTAATAAAAGTTACATATAAGTAAGAAGTCTTATAGAAAAAAAATAGATATGATATAAGGAAGAGAGGCAGAATATGAAAGTAAAAATTGCACTTGCGGGTAATCCGAACAGTGGAAAGACAACATTGTTTAATGCTCTGACAGGTTCCAATCAGTTTGTGGGTAACTGGCCGGGCGTAACGGTGGAGAAAAAAGAAGGAAAAATCAAAGGATATACAGCGAAAGGAGAAGAAGCAATCCTGGTGGATCTTCCGGGAATCTACTCTCTGTCTCCTTATACGTTGGAGGAAGTAGTATCAAGAAACTTTCTGATTGGAGAAAAACCGGATGCAATTATCAATATTATAGATGGTACGAATCTGGAGAGAAATCTGTATCTGACAACACAGCTTACCGAACTTGGAATTCCGGTCATCATTGCAGTAAATATGATGGATCTGGTGAGAAAGAACGGAGAAGTGCTGAATATTGAACGCCTTGGAAAGGATACCGGCTGTAAGGTTGTAGAGATCTCTGCATTAAAAGGAGAAGGCATTGATCAGCTTGCACAGCGTGCCGTAACGATTGCAAAGAGTGGAAAGAGCAGCCAGCCGGCACACAGCTTTGACGGATGTGTAGAACATGCAATTGCACACATTGAAGAAGCAATTACAGGACATGTAGAATCGAGTATGGAACGCTGGTATGCCGTAAAGCTTTTTGAACGGGATGAGAAGGTGCAGGAGAGTCTGAAACTTGAAAAATCCCTGCTGGACCATATCGAAGAAGATATTGTAAGCTGCGAAAAAGAAATGGATGATGATGCGGAAAGCATCATTACCGGAGAGCGTTATAATTACATAGGAAGTATCATTGAAGACTGTTATAAAAAACGTGTCAAGAATCAGATGTCTTTATCAGATAAGATCGACAGAGTGGTAACCAATCGTTTCCTTGCACTGCCAATCTTTGCAGTCGTAATGTTTATCGTATATTATGTATCCGTTTCTACCGTCGGAAGCATCCTGACAGACTGGACAAACGATACGTTATTTGGTGAGTGGATCATTCCGGGTGCACAGAGTGCGCTGGAATCTGTTGGCTGTGCCCCATGGCTTACCGGACTTCTGGTAGATGGTATTATCAGTGGTGTCGGAGCGGTACTTGGATTCGTTCCGCAGATGCTGGTATTATTCCTCTTCCTTGCGTTCCTGGAAGGCTGCGGATATATGGCACGTATTGCATTTATCATGGATCGAATCTTCCGTAAATTTGGTCTGTCCGGTAAGTCTTTTATTCCGATGCTGATCGGTACCGGATGTGGTGTTCCGGGTGTTATGGCTTCCAGAACGATTGAAAATGACAGAGACCGCAAGATGACGATCATGACGACTACATTTATTCCATGTGGTGCAAAGCTTCCGATCATTGCTCTGATTGCAGGCGCATTATTTGACGGAGCTGCATGGGTTGCTCCGAGTGCATATTTTGTGGGTATTGCGGCAATTATATGCTCAGGTATCATTTTAAAGAAGACCAGGATGTTCGCAGGGGACCCGGCACCGTTCGTTATGGAGCTTCCGGCATACCATCTGCCGACAGTCGGCAATGTATTAAGAAGTACGTGGGAGCGTGGATGGTCATTCATTAAGAAAGCCGGAACCATCATTCTTCTGTCTACGATCTTTGTATGGTTTGCACAGGGATTCGGATTCGAAGGCGGACACTTCGGTATGGTTGAGGATATGGAAAACAGTATACTTGCAGCAATCGGTTCTGCAATCGCCTGGATCTTCATTCCGCTTGGATGGGGAGACTGGAAGGCAGCAGTTGCAGCTATTACCGGTTTGGTTGCAAAAGAAAATGTCGTAGGAACGTTCGGAATTCTGTATGGATTTGGAGAAGTTGCTGAGGATGGCGCCGAGATCTGGGGATCCCTTGCAGGTGCATTTACTCAGGTGGCAGCGTATTCTTTCCTGGTATTCAATCTGTTATGTGCACCTTGCTTTGCAGCGATGGGAGCAATTAAGCGTGAGATGAACAATGCAAAATGGTTCTGGTTTGCAATCGGATACCAGACACTGCTTGCGTATGTGGTATCTCTGTGTGTATATCAGATTGGTACACTGCTTACGACCGGAACCTTCGGTATCGGAACTGTGGTTGCATTTATCATGATCATAGGTTTCCTGTATCTGTTGTTCCGTCCATATAAGGAAAGTCAGAATCTGACAGTTCCAAAGAGCATTACAGGAAAAGTCAGAGCTTAATCAGCAGCAGTTGAAAAAACAGGAGGTGCAGGTTTTATGGGAACAGTAGTAGTATTACTGGTGCTGGTGGGAGTCGTAGGATTGGCTGTACGCAGCATGATAAAAGATAAAAAAGCCGGAAAATCACTGCAGTGCGGATGTGACTGTAAACACTGCAGCGGACATTGCCATTAGAAGCCGGAGAGCAAATGATGAACAAGGATTGTCAAAGTTCCGTTACGGAAGAAAAAGATACAGAATTTCAGACCTGTGATTTTCAGGTGATGGAAAAAGAATCCATCATAGAACAGCTTCGTGCCAATGGATTCCGGATTACCAGACAGCGGAAGCTTCTGATCGATATCATTCTGGAAGAACCGTGTACCTGCTGTAAGGAAGTATATTATCTGGCAGTGAAGAAGGATCCGGGAATTGGAAATGCAACGGTATATCGCACAGTTGATGCACTGGAACAGATCGGTGTACTGAAACGGAAAACTGCTTATCAGATGTGTGGACAGAGACAGGCTGCATGCAGAAAATGTCTGATCAGACTGGAAGATGATACGACCGTAGAGCTGGATTATAACTCAATGGGAAAAGTAATTGAAAAAGGACTGAAGCAGTGTGGCTTTTCCAGGGGAAAGCGGGTAAAAAACATTACACTGATGCAGTCGGAAGAAAAATAATTGAAAGAATTGAATTAAAAAGGACTGTTGTGATATACGGAGTATGAATATTCTGATATCTGCAATTTTCACAAGAACGCCTCGACGCTAACTCGCTTACCTCGGCTTTTCTTGTGAAAATTGCATGATTTCGGATTTTATACCGGTGTAAGACAACAGTCCCTTTTGATTACAATTGCAGGATATACAATCATGCTCTTTTTGATTGAAATTGCGAGTCATATATTTTATGATAAAAATATAGATTCGTATTAATGAAACGGGAATGGATGGAAGGGACATATGAGATACAAATTACTTGGATGTAAGATCCTGGAAAGAGAAATTGCAAGTGTCATATATTCCTGCAGGAATAGCATTGATGTAACGCTGATACAGCAGAAGTACCATAACCGTCCGGAATACCTGAAGAAGGTTCTTCAGGAAGAAATTGATATGATTGATGAGAATCATCATCGTTATTCGAACAATACAGATGAGAATGATTTTGATGCAATTCTTCTGGGGTACGGGCTCTGTTCAAATATCGTAGCAGGGTTGTCCAGCAGGAGATATCCGCTCGTAATACCGAAAGCACATGATTGTATTACGTTATTAATGGGGGACAAAGACCGTTATATGGAATATTATAAAAAGCATCCCGGAACATATTACTCTTCACCGGGATTTTCGGAATTGGTTCATGTGGATGATACAGATGCTCTGAGGAGAAGATATGAGATGTATCTGATCCGTTATCATGGCAATGAGAAACATGCCAGAAGGGCGGTAGAGATTGAAGCAGAATTTACACAGAGTTATCAGCGAATAGCCTATATACAATGGCCCGGACTGGACCTCCCGGAATATGAAGAAAAGGCCAGAAAGAAGGCGGAAGAAAAGAACTGGTCTTTTGAACTGATTCAGGGTGATCATTCAATTCTAAAGCAGATGGTTGACGGTGACTGGCCGGAAGACAGGTTTCTTGTTGTCCGCCCGGGACATCATGCAGAACCAAGCTATGATGAAGAGATCCTGGAAGAAAAATAATATTGCAGAAATGGTTGATTTCCTGTAATATATGCACATACCCCTAAAGGTAAGGAGCGATATTATGAAGAAATGTATGGATTCTGATAATCTGCATCGAAGATTAAAGAAAGTGATCGGACAGGTGCAGGCAATCGACAGAATGGTAGACGAAGATATTCCCTGTGAAGATATTCTGTCACAGATCAATGCGGCAAAATCGGCATTGAATAAATGTGGACAGGTGGTTCTGGAAGGACATATTAATCATTGTGTCAGAGAGGCCATCGAAAGCGGAGACGAAGAAGAAATAAAAAACTTTACAAAAGCCATTGAAAGGTTTGCAAATATGCAATAACCAAAAGAAAAATATCATGGAAGTAAGAATTTTGAGAATCACAGATAAAAATTCTTGCTTCTTTTTTTATCCTTGACAAAGGCATACCCCTATAGGTATATTATATCTATACCTCTATTACTTCTATTCGGTCTGTGTCGGGAAAATATTCAGAGCAGGAGATATACAGACTGACGGCGGCGGTGGAAAAGAATTCTGAGCATCCGTTAGGGAAGGCAATTGTCAGCTGTTTTCAGGAGGAAGAAACAAAGACTTTGGAAGCAGTGAGTGATTTTGAAATGATTCCGGGAAGAGGAGTAAAAGGTGTCGTGAATCAACAAATCGTGATAGCGGGAAATGATAAGCTGCTTCTGGATGAAGGAATTGAATTGCCTGAAGAGATCGTTTCTCTGATCAATCAGGAACTGAAAAGAGGCGGGACTGCCATTCTGGTGGCAGTATGTGGAATGCTTGCAGGCTATATCGTTCTTGAGGATACACTCAGGCCTGAAAGTAAAGAGATGATCAGGCAACTGAAAAACCTGGAGATCATGCCGGTCCTGCTTACCGGTGATCATGAATCGGCTGCAGGCCGGATTGCATCTGAACTTGGAATCAGCGATGTCTATTCCGGTTGTCTGCCGGAAGATAAGCTACGGCAGATCAGCAGCTATCAAGAGCAGAAGGAATCTGTCTGCATGGTTGGAGATGGTGTCAATGATGCTCCTGCCCTGAAAAAAGCAAATGTAGGAATTGCCATGGGCGGCGTGGAAAGTGACATCGCAGTAGATGCGGCAGATATTGCGCTGGTAGATGATGAAGTAAAAGAACTTCCACATCTTCTGGCGCTGTCAGGGAAGATGATGCGAAAGATCAGATTTAATCTGTCTTTTTCTATGATTCTGAACTTTGTCGCAATTGTGCTGGCAATGACAGGAATCCTGAATCCTATTGTAGGAGCATTGGTACATAATTGTGGATCGGTGTTTGTAATAATTAATTCGGCACTGTTGCTGAGATATAAGTAGGAGGAAGTTCACCAGAGTGTACTGGTGGACTTTCTTTTGTATAAACGGTGTGGTCAATCCACAGGAATTTTGGTAAAATACAAGTAATGATTTACTTTCGCTGAAAAAGAGAGTAAGTATGGGCAGAAAGGCGGTTCATGTGCATGAATAAACAACAATTGGCCTCCAGAATCTGGGAGTCTGCTAATAAAATGCGTTCAAAAATTGAAGCAAATGAATATAAGGATTATATTTTGGGATTTATATTTTATAAATTTCTTTCAGATAAAGAAGTGGAATTTTTAAAGAAAAATGACTGGGAAGTGGAAGACTTTGTTGAATTAGTAGAAGAGGATATAGAAACGGTTAATCAGTGCAAAAAGAATCTTGGTTATTTTATTGCATATGATCATTTGTTTTCTACCTGGCTCAGTATGGGAAAAGATTTTGATGTGTCTAATGTTACAGATGCGTTGTCTGCATTTGAACGATTGATCAATGAATCCCACAGAAAAGTATTCGATGGCGTATTTGATACCCTGCAGACTGGACTATCCAAACTTGGAGAGACCAGTAATGCAAGGACAAAAGCAATCAGTGATCTGATTCAGCTGATTAAAGATATTCCGATGGATGAAAAACAGGGCTATGATGTGCTGGGGTTTATATATGAGTATTTGATTTCTAACTTTGCCGCAAATGCAGGAAAGAAGGCAGGAGAATTTTATACACCACATGAGGTATCACTACTCATATCAGAGATTGTTGCGAATCATCTGAAGGACAGAGATCATATTGCAATTTATGATCCGACATCAGGATCCGGTTCTCTTCTGATCAATATCGGACACAGTGCGTCCAAATATATGAATCGGGACAGTATTCAGTATTACGCACAGGAACTAAAGGAAAACACATACAACCTTACCAGAATGAATCTGATTATGCGAGGTATTAATCCTTCTAATCTATTTACGCGAAATGCAGATACTCTGGAGGATGACTGGCCTATCGATATTGGTAGTTATCCGCCGGTGCTTCGTGTAGATGCGGTGGTATCGAATCCACCATATTCACAGCAGTGGAATCCGGATGGAAAAGAGTCTGACCCAAGATATTGTGAGTATGGTCTGGCGCCAAAGGGAAAGGCAGATTATGCATTTCTTTTACACGATCTGTATCATCTGAAGCCAGATGGAATTATGGCGATTGTGTTACCGCATGGTGTACTGTTCCGGGGTGGTGAGGAAGAAAAAATCAGAACAAATCTGATTGAGAAAAACCACATAGATGCAATTATCGGGCTTCCGGCGAATATTTTCTTTGGAACGGGAATCCCGACGATTATTATGGTGTTAAAGCAGAAGCGGGAGCAAAGTGATGTACTGATCATTGATGCATCCAAAGGATTTGTAAAGAGTGGGAAAAACAATATACTTCGGGCTTCAGACATCAAAAGAATTGTGGATACTTACACAGAGAGAAAAACGGTTGAGAAGTATGCAAAACTCGTCAGCCGCGATGAAATTCGTACCAATGGATATAATCTTAATATTCCTCGTTATGTCGATTCTTCAGAAAAAGCAGAATCCTGGGATCTTTATGCAAGTATGATGGGGGGAATTCCGAATGCAGAGATTGATGATCTTGCAATATACTGGCAGGCCTTTCCCGAATTAAAAGATCAGCTTTTTGTCAGCAACGATACTTCTTATTCTGAACTTAGAAGTAAAGATATCAGCCATGTTATAGAAAATAGCGAGGATGTAAAAGGATACATCGAGAGGTATGAAAAACGCTTTGAAGACTTTGAAGAATATTTAAAAGAACGATTGATTTGTCAGATGGAAGAGGTGCAGCCGGTAAAAGAAGAAATAAAGATTGGCAACAATATATTTGCAAGACTGGCAGATATTCCATTAGTAGATAAATATCATGCATATCAGGTACTGGATGATGAATGGATAAAGATAGCGATTGACTTTGATATCATTGGCACAGAGGGGAAAGCTGCAGTGAAAGTGGTAGAACCGAATCTGATTATGAAAAAAGATAAAGAACTACAGGAGGGATGGAAAGGAAGAATTCTTCCATTTGATTTGGTTCAGGGAGTATTTCTTTCTGACCAGTTGGCAGAGATAAAAGAAAAAGAAAGACGAATTGAAGAGATTATTTCTGAGTATGAAGAAATGATAGAAGAGATGGCAGAAGAAGATAAAGAAAGCGAGATATTAAATGAGGCTCAGGATGCCTTTCAGGCAAAAGGTGTAACTGCAAGATTAAAAGAATTGAAGCATCCGGAAACAGAAGACGAGAAGAAATTAAAAGAAATGCTTGAACAATATACGAAGCTGAGCAAAGAAGAAAAAGAAACAAAGAAAGAAATAAAAGACCTGACAGCTGCACTGCATATAAAGACAAAAGAAACGATAGAATCGCTTACTGACATACAGGCAGAAGAACTTCTTGTAGAAAAATGGATCCGGCCATTACAAGAGGAATTAATGGATATTCCAAGGCAAGTAATTGGAGAATTGATCAAGCAGGTGCGGACACTTGGTGATAAGTATGAAACTACACTTATTGGTATAGAAAAAGAAATAAAAGAAGTTGAAAAATCATTGGTGTCGATGCTGGACGAATTATGTGGAAATGAATCTGATATGAAGGGGATAGCCAGCCTCAAAGCACTGCTTGGAGGTGAATAGAATGGAGGAAAACAGAAAAAAACCACAGGTAAGATTTGATGGATACACGGATGATTGGGAACAGCGTAAGTTAGGGGATTTGGTTGATGTTTGTAGCGGTAGGGATTACAAACATCTCTCAGAAGGCGACATTCCTGTCTATGGAACTGGCGGTTATATGCTTAGTGTAAGTGAGGCTTTGTCCTATGACAAAGATGCAATTGGAATTGGAAGAAAAGGTACAATTGATAAACCTTATATCTTGAACGCTCCATTTTGGACGGTAGATACGCTATTTTACGCTATTCCAAGAGAAAAAATTGACTTGAATTTTGCTTTTGATATATTCCAAAATATCGACTGGAAAAAGAAAGATGAGTCAACAGGTGTTCCGAGTTTATCAAAAACAGCCATAAACGAAATTGAAGTTCTCGTTCCTCAATACGATGAACAGCAAGCACTTGGACAATTTTTTAATGGAATCGACAACCTTATCACCCTTCATCAGCGTAAGCATAACAAATTGGTTGATGTGAAAAAATCCATGTTGGAAAAAATGTTTCCTAAAAACGGTGAAAAAAAACCAGAGATTAGGTTTTGCGGATTTACTAATGATTGGGAACAGCGTAAGTTAGGAGAAGTAGCAATATATAGGCGTGGTTCGTTCCCTCAACCATACGGAAAAAGTGAATGGTACGATGGCGATGGAGCAATGCCATTTGTTCAAGTAGCTGATGTATCAGATGAAATGAATTTAGTTGAAGATACCAAACAGAAAATCAGTATATTAGCTCAACCTATGAGTGTTTTTGCTGAGAAAAATTCGGTGTTAGTTACTTTACAAGGAAGTATCGGGCGTGTTGCAATCACGCAATATGGGGCTTTTGTAGATAGAACAGTTCTAATCTTTGAAAAATATAAGGCTGAAATTGATAAGACCTTCTGGGCATATATAATCAAGCAAAAGTTTATAGACGAAGCTCGGAAAGCACCGGGAGGAACAATTAAAACTATAACCAAAGAAGCGTTATCTGATTTTGAGTTATCTATTCCAAACTATCAGGAACAGAAACAAATCGGAGCATATTTCCGCAACCTCGACGACCTTATCACCCTTCATCAGCGAGAGGTGGAAAAATTAAAAAATATCAAAAAGTCAATGTTAGAGAAGATGTTTATATAAATAAGTAA
>NZ_JAFBIZ010000179.1 GCF_021531995.1 Faecalicatena contorta | reverse complement strand
GCATGGCTATTATCTGGTAAACAAAAGAGTGGGCGAAGCCTTCAAAGACGGCTTGCAACTCAAATAACGGTTTTCTAAAAATAGAGTTCTCTCGAAAAAAGAGAATTCTATTTTTTATAAGCAAGTTCAAGATTTTTCTATCCTGCTTCATAATCGACAGCGTTTACAGGTAAAATATTTCCAGTTTTGTTTTAAAAAATTGAATTAACGGGCCATTGAAACAGGCATTTATAATTGTACCGATCCCTGCTACCGACCAGATACCCGCCCCAGATGCAGTTGCAAATATGATTCCGATGATCACGACAATAACATCCGAAAGAATCCTTGCTTTATGGAATGGAATTTTCTGATGTGTCAGTTTCTCGATTATAATTGCGACACTGTCATATGGAGCGATTCCCATATCTGCGACCATATATAATGCCACTCCCATAGATGCCATCAGCTGAGCAAGCAGCAGTGCAAGGATACGCAGTGGCAGATTCATCTGAATCTGCACTACATCATTCGCTACATAACAAATAAAGTCTGCAATGTATCCGACAAATACCATATTGATAATGGTCCCCGCACCAATGCAGGATCTTGCCTGAAAAAATACAACTACAAGGATGATCGCATTGACAAGCAACTGCCACGTTCCAAAGCTCCATCCGATAAATCCGCTGATTCCAAGATTCATTGCACTGAATGGATCCACGCCAAATTGTGAAAATCGTAAGAAAGATACACATAATCCAATAAACAATATTCCAAGTACCATTCCGCCGGTTCGTTTTGTCTTCGTCATGCTCTATCTTCCCTCCTGAACTTTTTTGCCTTTCAGCATATATATTCTAGATTCAAAATCGGTACAAGGAGTCACATTCCCTGGCACTTCACCAGCTGTCACATCGGATGTGATCAATCCATAATTCATCAATTCGTCTCCGTAATTTTCTGTATGATTCCATACATTTTCATAAATCATATCCGGGTTCAATCCCTGTAATCTGACACGGCTATACGGCTGATTCACTCCATTTAAAACACGATAGTAGCCTACGATCGCAAGCGTGCGGTCTTCATTTGTCACCATCCATACCGTCTCATTTCCTTCGAATGGACTTTTCAAACGATAAAATGTTCCAAACTGTAACACTTCTCGATATTCTTTCATAAATGTGATCTGTTCTTTTACTTCTTTGATCTCTTCTTCTGTCAATTTGTTGAGATCCAGTTCGTATCCAAAAGTTCCAAAGTATGCTACATTCGCTCTTGTATGTAATGGAGTATTGCGAAATACCTGGTGATTCGGGACAACAGACACATGGCTTCCCATACTGCTGAGCGGATAACACATAGAAGTTCCGTACTGAATCTTCAGACGCTCAATTGCATCCGAATCATCGCTTGTCCATCCCTGTGGTGCATAATACAGCATTCCTGGGTCAAATCTTCCACCACCGCTGGCGCAGGATTCAAATAATACTTCTGGAAACTCATTTGTCAAACGTTCATACAGATCATATACACCTAAAATATAACGATGGAACACTTCTCCCTGTCTGTCTGAAGAAAATTTGCTGCTGTAGCATTCTGTAATGCTTCGGTTCATATCCCATTTAATATATGAGATTTTCGACTCCGATAATAACTTTGCCATCATTCCGTAAATATGATCTACTACTTCTTTTCTTGCAAAATCGAGTACATACTGGTATCTGCCGTGTGATGTATTTCTTCCCGGTGTCTGTAAGATCCAGTCTGGATGTGCTCGATAAAGATCAGAGTCTTTATTTACCATCTCCGGCTCAAACCAAAGACCGAATTTTAATCCTAGTGCTTCAATTCTTTCTGACAGGCCTTTGATGCCATTTGGCAGAAGCTCTTCATTTGCCACCCAATCACCAAGACCAGCTCTGTCATTTCTTCTTGCGCCAAACCATCCGTCATCTAAGACAAACAGTTCTACTCCACATTCTTTTGCTTTCCTTGCAATCTCTACAAGGCGATCTTCTGTAAAGTCAAAATAAGTTGCTTCCCAGTTGTTATTTAAAATCGGTCTTGCCTTATCACGCCAGTACCCTCTTGCGAGTCTCTTTGCATACAGCTTCTGGAATGTCTGACTCATGCCATTTAATCCATTTTCACTGTAAACCAGAACTGCTTCCGGTGTCTGAAAGCTTTCTCCCGGTTCTAATTTCCAATCGAATCCTTCTGGATTGATCCCGGCTGTAATTCGTGTTACATCATGTGTATCTACTTCTGCCTGCATACGGAAATTTCCACTGTATACAAGGCTTATTCCGATTGCTTCTCCTGCATTTTCATCTGTGTTGTGACGTTTTAAAGCAAGGAACGGATTATGTTCGTGAGAAGAATTTCCGCGCATGCTGTCGATAGCTGTTATGCCTTGCTCCAATGTTCGATTCTTAATATAGCGCTCTCTGGACCACGCACCGGACAACTGCATCCATTCATAATCCTTATCCGGAAGATCCAGGCTTAAGCTCATCATATTTAATACATGCAGATTTTTCTCACCAGCATTTTCAATATAAGCACTTCTTGCAATTGCACTATATTCATCAAAAATCGTATATAAAAGCGCCAGTTTTGCACCAGTCAAAGCGTCTTTCAGGAAGATGCGCAATGTCTGCGCTTCCTCCTCGGACTCTGTGTAAGTTGCCGGCAATCCGGAGAGCTTCGGTTTTCCGTCAATGATCTCATAACTGTCATATTGGAACTCACTGATCCTGCTGCCATTTTCCTGTAACAATTCAATTGCCGGATGTCTGTAATCTGTCGTACCGTAAACCGGATATTCCTGTCGGATATGTTCCAATGAAAAAGTACGATCCCACTCATATATATACGATGTCATTGGGCGTTCACATTTCTCAACCAGATAAGAAAAATCTGCTTTGTCATGAAGTCGTTTTCCAAAATATAATTGTCCCAGATGCCCATTTTCTAATACACATATGATATTGTCAATATTGGTTGACACATTTATCTCAAAGATATCACTGACTATGCAGCCAGGTCCAAAGATTGATAGTATCTCTGGCGCTTGATGATCGGAGGAAGCCCACCGTTAGCAGAGCAGATCCTCCTGTTATTCCAGTAACTGATGAAATATCTCCAAATGAGAACCTTCAGTTCCTCTGTGGTCATAGTTTCCGTATTGTAGCGGTCATAGAGAA
>NZ_JAFBIZ010000178.1 GCF_021531995.1 Faecalicatena contorta | reverse complement strand
GTGCATAAAAACCACTTTTTTAAGTTTTATATAATTTTTTCTTGCATATTTATAAGTTATGGTGTATAGTAATTTTTGCAATTCAAAAATAAATATTACTCAGATAAACTATTTTACATTAGGAGGATATATAAGATGAAAGAGAAAGTTGTATTGGCATATTCTGGTGGTCTTGATACCACAACTGTTATTCCGTGGTTGAAAGAAACCTTCGGTTATGAGGTTATCTGCTGCTGTATAAACTGCGGGCAGGGAGAAGAACTGGATGGTCTCGATGAAAGAGCGAAAATGTCCGGTGCTTCAAAGTTATACATTGAAGACATCATAGATGATTTCTGTGATAATTATATTGTTCCGTGTGTACAGGCACATGCCGTGTATGAGAATAAATATCTTCTCGGAACAGCCATGGCACGTCCGGCGATCGCAAAACGTCTGGTTGAGATTGCGAGAAAAGAAGGTGCTGTTGCCATCTGTCACGGTGCAACCGGAAAGGGGAATGACCAGATTCGTTTTGAACTCAGCATCCGCGCACTCGCTCCGGATATCAAGATTATCGCTCCATGGAGAATGACTGATATATGGACCATGGAATCTCGTGAAGATGAGATCGCATACTGCAAACAGCATGGTATTGACCTTCCTTTCGACGCAAAACACAGCTACAGCCGTGATCGTAACTTATGGCATATCAGCCATGAAGGTTTGGAACTGGAAGATCCTTCTCAGGAACCTAATTACGACGACCTGCTGGTACTGACCGTTCCACCGGAAAAAGCACCTGACAAAGGCGAATATGTGACTATGACATTTGAAAAAGGAATACCAAAAAGCATCAACGGAGAAGAGATGAAGGTGTCTGACATCATCTGCAAGTTAAATGAACTTGGCGGCAAACACGGAATCGGTATCTGCGATATCGTAGAGAACCGTGTTGTTGGAATGAAGTCCCGTGGTGTCTACGAGACTCCTGGAGGAACCATCCTGTACGAAGCTCATCAGCAGCTGGAAGAACTTGTATTAGACCGTGCAACTTACGAGGTAAAGGAATTGATGAGCAATAAATTATCTCAGGTTGTATACGAAGGGAAATGGTTCACACCTCTGCGCGAGGCCATTCAGGCATTTATTGAAAGCACACAGGAATATGTAACTGGTGAAGTAAAATTCAAACTCTATAAGGGAAATATCACAAAAGCAGGTACTACTTCTCCATATTCCCTGTACAATGAATCCCTTGCAAGCTTTACAACAGGCGATCTGTATGATCATCATGATGCAAGCGGTTTCATTAATCTATTCGGACTTCCATTGAAGGTTCGTGCTCTGAAAATGCAGGAAGTCGAAACCAATCAGAATTCAATCTAGTATTCACCCACATAAAAAACGTTTCTGGAAAAATTCCGGAAACGTTTTTTGATATCTTACGATTCTGGTTAGATTGTGACTTGACTCGGAATCGGATCTGCAACACATCTGGACGATCAGAAGATTTCCAGTTCCATATTCGAATATGGTTATACACTTTGCAGGATTCTTGCCGCATTCCCATACCAGATCTTATCAATCTGACTTTCTGGTACACCTGATCTTTTCAATGCATCCCACAATCTTTCCATCTGTGATACATCCGGAATCTCCATAATCTCCATCCCATCAAAACCATCAAAGTCCGTGCCAATTGCCGGGAATTCACTTCCCCCCACTCTCAGCATATGAAGAATATGACGAACCATCTGATCAATGGAAGACACCTTTGGATTTCCGAGGAAAGGACCATAAAAATTCACTCCCGCAACACCTCCTCTCCCGGCCAATGCATGTATCATATCATCTGTAAGATTTCTTGGATGAGTTGTAAGTGCCCTGCAATTGGAATGAGAAGCCACCACCGGTCCTCTGGCACATTCCAGTATATCCCAGAATGTTCCATCAGAAGCATGCGACACATCTACGATCATCCCCAGCTTCCCCATATATTCCACGACCTCTCTTCCAAAAGGCTTCAGCCCTTCTTTCATGATCGACGCATCCTGACTGTTCGGAAATCCAATACAGTTTTCATAATTCCACAGCGGTGTAATCAGCCTTATTCCATCCCGATACAATTCCTCCAGACGTTCCATCCTGCCGTTCAGAACCCCTCCCTCTTCTACGGTGAGCACTGCGGATATCCGTCCCTGATGCATATGTTCTTCAATCTTACTCCAGGAATCTGCCAGCGACAGCTCTTTCGAAAATCTTACTGTCTGACGCTTCATATACGCAATCATCGATCTGACATGTTCATAAGCACTATCATATCCTCCGGCATTTTCATACTCTCCGAATCTTGTGAAACAGGCAAAAAACTGCACCATTGTGCCTGATGACTTCATATAAGGAATACTGACACTGCAATGATTCTTCGACAGGTCCCCTTCTTTATCCAGATCCATCAGTTTCCACAAGGTATCACAATGCATATCAATCAACTTCATCTTTTTCTTCTCCCTTTTACTTTCCACTACTATATAGTCATAACTGCCACATAAGATATATATGAAAATTATATCAGATTATCATTAAAAAGGAGAGCATCTATGAAACCGATTATCGGAATTATTTCCTGTGGATATAACGACAGCCATCAATATGTAACTGCTTCCTATCTATGTGCAGTTGAATCCTGCGGAGGCATTCCCGTCATTCTTCCGATCACGTCCGACGAAGAATTCTATTCTTCTTATACACAGATGTGCCATGGCTTTCTTTTCTGTGGTGGCGATGATATCAATCCTCTGTTATTTGGAGAAGAATCCCGGACAGACAAAGGAAGCTATGACACCCGAACAGACATTTTTCATCTGTCCTTTATGAAATACATATTAAATTCTCATCTTCCTGTTCTTGCAATCTGTCGTGGAATGCAGGTCCTAAACGTAGCGCTTGGCGGAACCATATACCAGGATATCTCACTTCGCCCTTCTCCTTCTCTGAATCACATGCAGATATCAAAAGACCGTTCAGATACCTGTCATAGAATTATCATCTCCCCCGGCAGTATATTGTATCCGTTTCTTCGAGATTCTGTTCTTGTAAACAGTTTTCACCATCAAAGCATTCATGTACTCGGGCAAGGATTGAAGATCAGTGCAATTGCATCAGATGGAGTCATAGAAGCAATTGAAACGACAGATCACACATATGCGTGTGGTGTTCAGTGGCACCCCGAATGTATGCTTGATTCATCACCAGAGATGAAATATAT
>NZ_JAFBIZ010000177.1 GCF_021531995.1 Faecalicatena contorta | reverse complement strand
AGAATATTGATTCAATAAAAAAACATCTATCTTTATCTCCCCATATAAAATTACGTTGATATTCCAGTGGAATATAAAACTCGTCCGCTTCGTATTGCTCTACCAAATACTTAATTACATAATCCCTTGTATCAAACTTGATATCCTGCTTTTTCTCACTAATCTGCTTTGCAGATACACTAACTTCTTGTTCCGTTTTTTCCTGCATTTGTTTTTCCATACTTGCCTCCATCTATCTTTGGCCTACCACCTCTAAATGTCTTTGAATGCTTATGCCAATTGCTCTTCCTAATTCTACTGGAACCGCATTGCCAATATGCGTTCCAAGTTCTCGTTTTTGAGCAGGGTGTTCGTCATCAACAAAAATATAATCATTTGGAAATGACTGTAAAATAGCACCCTCACGCAAGGAAATTGCTCTATCCTGCTCTGGATGTCCAAATCTACCATTTCCATAACCGTAAAATTGCGTAGTAATCGTTGGAGAGGGTTTATCCCATTCCATCCGGCCGTAAACAGAAGGGAATGTATGTCCCGATGTTTTCTTATGGCACTTTAATTTCAAATCGTCATCCCAATCTCTCCACGATCCTCCTGGAACAGACTGCTGAATTCTTCTAATGTTAATATTAGACAAAGCACTAGAACGATGAAGCAAATCTTCTTCGCAAACTTCTCCTGCAGCAATTGGCGGAAGATGTCCTATAGCATCTCTAACAGTCAAATAATTATTTTTATCATACATAGGAGGGATTAAATGAATTTCTCCCAATCTGGATGCCAACAAAACTAATCTCTTACGATGTTGTGGGACACCATAATCTGGACAATATACAACTCCATAATCAACAAAATAATCTAATTCCTCTAATGTATTTACAAAATCATTAAAAACCTCTTCATTTACTAAATTAGGTACATTTTCCATTGACACAATATCTGGTAACACTTCTCGGACTAAACGCTCAAATGAATATAACAATCTCCATTTATCATCTTTATGACCTTCTTTTCTGTATCTACTTGAATATCGGGAAAACGGTTGACATGGTGCACATCCTACCAATGCCCTAACTGTATTTTCTGGATATAATTGATTTATGGTTTGTGCCCGGATATTAGTTACATCTTCACATATAAATACTGCATTATTATTTACTTCATAAGCAAATCTACAACTTTCATCTATGTCAAAACCTGCGGTCACATCAATACCCGCCAAGGACAATCCTTTTGTCAGCCCACCTATTCCGCAAAATAAATCTATTGCCACACACGGCATCAAGATCACCTCACAATTCTTAATCTCCGGAATTGAATTCTACTAATTTTTCCCAGTCAATACTTCCATCTTCCTTGCAGAAACTGTTGGAAAATTCTCTAACCAGTCTATTCGCTGCCTTGTTGTAGCTTTCCTTATAGTCCGCTACATACTGTTCTGGCATTGTTCCCATATATCCAATAATCTTTATGTAAAATTCTTCATCGCCTGTCAATTCAGCCCAGAATCGTTTCCCTGCCAGTTCTTGATACATTTTCGGTTTTCCTCTGCCGGAATCTTTCTTTTTCCCATAACAATAACCGATATATGCTTCATATCTTGCTTTTGCCTGTTGTGCCAGCTTAGAAGCAGCTGTAAAATTCTGTTCCTGACGTTTTTTACTATCTGCATTGAATACAGAAGGACCACTCTTGACCGCTATAGCAGAAATTGTATTTGTTTCCTTGTTTTGAATCATAATGTCGATACCTTCCGCCAGTGCTTTGTTTCCGCCACTTGCAGCAATAGCAATCGGTTCAAAGAAACAGTTTCCAAAAATAGTTTCTTCACTGGAGCTTACAAATGCTGTCAAAACAGAATCCACAATTTCAGCTGCGCTCTGCATTGCTTTTGCACGATATAAATATGGATTTTTACGTTTCATTACCTTCTGTATGTTTAATCCATCTATTTTCTCGATTAATGTCCCATAAAATGTTTCCAGTGCAGATGCGATCGCTTGAATTACTGCCTGTTCATCATATGAATTATTTAACGGCATATAAATTCCCTCCCAACTCTATTGCATTTCTAATTTTGTTATGCACATTCGTACCTCTAAATCGCTTTGTTTGAACCAAAGAAGTTCTATCCGCTACAGAAAGAACTGCCTTTCCTATAGCTTCTGCCAATCCCACCGGAACAGCATTCCCTATCTGCCGATATTTTGCAGCTGTCGTTCCTGTAAATACCCAGCTATCCGGGAACTGTTGAATCCTTGCATATTCTCTTACGCTCAACGGTCTATTTTGTGTAGGATGACACATCATAGTCGCTTTCTGAACCGGAGAGGTAACTACCGTTGGAGAAGGCTGATCATACGACAACCTTCTATAAAATCCAACTTTTCCACCTCCAGATTTATATGCACCTCCCATAGCAATAGGAATCATATCTTCCGGTAAATCTCTCCAATTTCCACCTTCTGGAACCATCTTTAAGAACTTCAATCGTTCTTCACTCAATGTTGCACACTCACCCTGGTCATATTCCAAATCCTCAATCACGCTTCTAACAGTCTGCCACTGATACTCTTTATTTTGGTGCATCTGAAAGTGTGTAGGGATCGGAAGAAAAATATCTTCATTATCACGACTTCCGATTAATACGAATCTTTCCCTAAACTGTGGGACACCATAATTTACAGCATCAAGCACCCCATATACTGTTTTATATCCTAGCTTATCAAATTCTGACAAAATCACATCCAGCACTGTACCTAATCTCTGGTCAGGATCACTTTCATCCCGCTCAGACAATGGTACATGCTTTAATGGTGCAGACATAATTCCCTTTACATTTTCCATTACAAAAAATCGAGGACGAATATAGTCTATCATACGGATAAAATCCATAAATAAACTTCCCCTTGGATCATTTATGCCTAATCGTTTTCCTGCTGTGGAAAAAGGCTGGCAAGGCGGGCCACCGCAAATTAAAAACGGTTCACCTACAGATAATCCTGTCATATCTAATAGCTGTTGCGGCTGAATCTCTCTAATGTCTCCGTCCAACACCTTATGTCCATTGGCTCTCATAGTTTTTACACATGATGCGTCAAAATCCTGACCAATCACAACATTTAAACCAGCCTTACCTAATCCAATATCTAATCCCATAGCCCCGGAAAACAAAGAAATAACATCTCTATTATCAGCATACCTGCTATAACTATTCTGTTTTAAATTATTATGCATTAAGTTTTCTCTCCGTTTTCTA
>NZ_JAFBIZ010000176.1 GCF_021531995.1 Faecalicatena contorta | reverse complement strand
TATTGGCAGAGCAGGTAATGCAACGGTAGGGCAGATGTAAGCCAGCAGCAATCGCCTTGGCACCTTCTGTTTTTCCGGTTCCTGCAGGACCCCGCAGAAGAAAATTCCGCATAGGTGAAACAGTATTCGTTGTCAATTTTGCATGTTCACAGATTCGCTTGATCTCCGGCGGTATGATATACCATGGTTCCAGCGTTGGAACAGTAAGTTCTTCCTGGGGAGTGAGTATCCGAGATTCGGATAAGACGTATTTGTTTACAAAGTCTTCTTTGGCAATGGCCTCCCTGTTTCTTTTTGTGGTAGCACCGGGAATCAATACTTGAAAAGTACCAAAGAGCGTATTTGTAGGAGCGTAAGTACCCTGTTGTACTGCGAATGGTTTGAGCTTTGGAATAGCACCATTGGCAGGAGTATCATTGGGAATCCCGCCGGTAGAAAGAGAAGTTCCGTATCGTAATCTGCGATAGATATTGTCACAAAGGACGGCTGCAGTTTTCACGGCTTCTTCTATATCCGTATAACCATTGTCACGGTGCTTTTTCAACTCCTGATAATATTCGCTAAATTCATCATCCTGCATAATGGTAGGGAGCAGCGCAAACAAAAGTGCAGTTCCGCTGTTCTTATCTTCCTTCAAAAGATATTGGTCGGCTGTTGTTTCGGAATCTATTGGTTTGGGATAAATACCGGCAATGAATTTTCCGTTTGTCCGGTTATAGATCACCACATGCAAATCTCCGGTTTTGCTGGGATATTCCGCTATTGTATAATTATTCCCCTGGCTGCCAATTGCCCCGAGTTCTTCAGAAGCGGTTCCACCGGGCGGATTTTCCAGTTCCATGTATGCAAGAATCGCCCGGAGCGTGGACGCATGAAGTGTCGAACGTTTCTGAGGCTGTGTGCAGTATTTGGAATAGACATCCTTCCTGATGGGATCATCCGTATAATCTTCAAAAGGTTCCGGAAGCTTTCGCTTGAAAGACCAGTTACTGATCAGGTTTCCATTTGGCATAGTATTTCTCCTCCTTTTTTACATCCAGGATAATTCCAGGGTGCCTTCGTTTTCTTTTGCATTCAGCTCATCACGGATAAAAATATCTGTGAGAGCTGCCCAGTAGTTTTGGGACGGAAAATGCTCGAAAGTACCTTTGATTTCCTTGGAATCTCCATTTTTGATAAATATTTCTCCATTTTCGCTGATAAATAATTTTTGATGTCCTCTTGCCTGCAGATCTCCAATCAGATTGGAGAGTAATGGCTTGCCAATTAGGGTATACCAAGACTGGGGATCCACCTGACCGATGGAATCAGTGCCTGCTGGTTCCGACTTTGGCTTTAATGATTCTATCGTCATCATAGAAAGTACCAGTTCTCCATAACGGTCCAGCCGGACTTCAGCAAAATTATATTCTTTCGTATGGAAGGTACGAATACGCAGGGCATTTCCATTCAGAAGACTGTCTACATTTGGTTCTTTAGTAAATTCCCATGTGGCATCCGGATAAGCGGACTTCAGTTTCCCTGTAATCTGGTAACTAATCTGTCTCCAGAGCAGAGTTTCCATATCGGTGATACCGTCTGGATTACCAGAGGAATATGCTGACTTTCGTTTGAGTGCCGGAGATGGGATGCGGGGAAGATGCGGGACAATCAGGAAGAGGAGACTTCCTAAAATACCTGCAAGTGCAATGCCCGCAATCACTGAGCGGTTTATATTATCCTGTATAAACAGTAATGACAGAAACAAAACGAGAACAACAGATTTTAATATTTTTAAACTTTTACTTTTTTTCCTTCGTACTTTCATTGTATGATTCCTTTCCTGTAAACAAAAAAAGAGGAACCGCCATGCCCGATGGGTAAGCAATTCCTCAACCTGTTATTTCTTTTGAGTTATCCGTTAAACGGAAGCTGGTCAGCCATGCCTTCCGGTATTCCCTGAAAACCGTCTCCGGTAAAACCACCTTGCTGTCCGTATGCCATGTTCTGTTGTGGATAATAGCTCTGCTGGTACATGTTGTTTCCAATCGGTCCAGAAGGTGGAACTGCATAAGAGTTGCCCTGTGTTCTGGCACCTGCGGTGTTTGGTATACCTGCATTTTGATTTCCAGCACCATTCATGTAGCCGCCTCCCTGAGCAGCGCGATTTTGATAACTGCCACTTCCTGGGGTAGCCGCACCTCCGTTGTTGTTATTAGGCATGCTATTGCCATTTTGATGATTTCCAGAATTTCCGTTATTCTCATTTTCCGGTTTGTTGGAAAGACAAAACTGCCAGTCCTTGACATTAATTTTGGCTCCAACTCCTGGCTGCCCAGCCTTCTGTCCCTGCTGATAGAGAAATGGATGGATTTCCAGATCTCCATAGACATAGATACAGGTTCCGGATTTTACACCGGCTTTGATCAGACGCTCTGCCAGGAACTTGTTAAAATAGCATTGATAGAACATGGACTCGTATCCATTCTGACCATTTTGTGTGTTCTGGCTCCTCTGAGAGGAAGCAAGATCCAGACTGATGTACTCTGATCCGTTGTTCTTTCCTTGCTGCATGGCAGGATCCTTTGTTACCCTTCCCATAACATGAATAATTGCTGACATAAAAATTCTCCTTTCTGCCTCTTTGGGCTTTAAAATAATAAAAATAAATAAAAGAACAGGAAACCTGTGTCCCAGATTTCCCATAAATAAAAAAAGAGCCATTAAGTGACCGCATAATACGGCTATCCTAATGACTCTAATTTCCAACATAAACTTACGTGTGCTCTGGAAGAATGGTCCAGACTCCCTTTAGGGGATAACACAAAAACTTAAATACAATATCATAATAGCACAAAATGTGGAACAAGTCAAATGAAATAATACTGTATAGGTGTTTATGAGTTGTATAGGTGTTTATGAGTGGTATTGTGTCTACCAATTATGAACTAAGCATGTTATAATGGAAACAGCAAATGCTTATGAAAAGAGAAAGATCAAAATATTAAAAACGATGTTGGATATAGAATTTATAGATAAATATATTCCATAAAGTTTACTGACTGTTCAATGATGGAGAAAGGTATGGCATGGTGATTTCGGATTTTCTTCGAAACAGTAGTATGATCTTTGTGCAGACTCTTACCAATACTCTCAAAAGATGATGGCTGACATAGTTCCTGTTTAATGTAGGCTCTGTCAAATAAAATCAGATATTTCTGATTTTATTCATACCTATTCTTTTCGACAGACAGATAACAATGAATAGCATGTGCGTCAACCAATACCATGTGCGAGACTATATTTCATTATAAGCA
>NZ_JAFBIZ010000175.1 GCF_021531995.1 Faecalicatena contorta | reverse complement strand
ATTTTACTACCTCCATAAAAATTAATTAAAAGTGAAATCTATAAGATTAATCTATAGATTATACTTTTTGAGATTAGCATATATTTATAAATAAGTCAATGAATTTGCATAAGTTTTTGTATTTTCATACAAAAATCTATTCTACTTGACGAAATCCTGGCAAAAGTGTAAAGTATTATTATCCATATGAAGAAAAGGGTATGAATTATGATTACATTGACGGGGAAAAAGATATCGGAAGGAATTGCGATCGGAAAGATCAGCTTCTATAAAAGAGATACAAAAGAGATACGTCGTATTTATGTAAAAGATGTAGAAAAAGAAGTGATGCGTTTCCAGAAGGCCAGAATGAGAGCAATTCAGGATCTGAAGGATCTCTATGATTCAGCGACTCAGGAAGTCGGTGAGGCGAATGCAACTATTTTTGAGATGCAGCAGATGATACTGGAGGATCAGGAATTTATCAGCCAGGTAACGGCAATTATTGTAGAGCAGAAACTGAATGCAGAATATGCACTTAAGAATGTAGCAGAAAATTTTATCACATATGCGATCAAAAATGATAAAAGTTATGTGCAGGGGCATGAGGCAGATGTCAAGGATGTGGTGACCAGAGTCCTGCGTATCCTGTCGAGAGCGTGGAAGGACCGGATGCTGATGGATGAGCCGTTTGTACTTGCTGCGGGAGAACTGTATCCAAGTGAAGCTGTTCAGCTGGATAAGACAAAAGTTCTCGGGTTTGTGACACGTTACGGAACAATCAATTCACATACAGCAGTTCTGGCAAGAACAAAAGGAATTCCGGCGGTCATCGGGTTAGGAGAGTCTCTTAAGAAAGAATATGAAGGTAAGACGATCATCATCGATGGATTTGATGGAAAAGTATATATTGAACCGGATTATACAACGATCACAAAGATGAAACAGAGACAGGATGAAAACCATACACAGGTTGTCAATCTGGAACGTCTGAAAGGAAAAGAAAATATTACACAGAGTGGACAGAAAATTGATGTCTATGCCAATATCGGAACGAGGGAAGACATAGAGAATGTTCTTCGCTGTGATGCCGGGGGCATTGGATTATTCAGAAGTGAATTCCTGTATATAGAAAATGGTATCAAGCTGCCTACAGAAGAGCAGCAGTTTCAGACATATAAGCTGGCGGCAGAAGCAATGGGAACCAAAAAGCTTGTAATCCGAACTGCGGATCTTGGAGGAGATAAGATGGCAGAGTGTCTGGATCTTGGAGAAGAAACGAATCCGGCGATCGGTTACCGGGGAATCCGTGTGTCGCTTGATAAAGAAGAGATATTCAAGACACAGCTTCGTGCGGTGCTCCGTGCATCGGCGTATGGCAATGTTCTGCTGATGTTTCCGATGATCACTTCACTTGATGAAGTGGTACGTGCAAAGCGTATACTGGAGAAAGTAAAAAAAGAATTAAAAGATGAGAAGATACCGTTTAACGAAGAGATATTTGTAGGCGTTATGATTGAAACTCCGGCAGCGGTTATGATCAGTGGTGAGCTTGCAAGAGAAGTGGATTTTTTCAGTATCGGTACGAATGATCTGTCACAGCTTACTCTTGGAATGGACCGTACAAATGCCAGGCTGGAAAATTGGTATGATCCGCATCACCCGGCACTTTTGAAGATGATTCGTATTATTGCCAATAATGTTCATCTGGAAGGAAAGAAGATTGGTATATGTGGAGATCTTGCAGCGGATCTGGAATTAACGGAACAATTTATTCAGATGGGAATCGATGAGTTATCCGTTGCTCCAAACCAGGTACTTGCACTTCGGAAAAAGATTAGAGAAATACAGTGATTTTCTAAAGAGACCCGTTTACTTTACGGGTCTCTTTTGTTAGAATGAGAGTGTTATCGAATCTATTAATGAGTGACATGAAGGAGGAAATCACATGTTAGAAAAGTTTTTCAAACTCAGTGAGAACGGTACAGATGTTAAAACAGAAGTTCTTGCCGGAATCACAACGTTCATGACAATGGCCTATATACTGGCTGTTAATCCAAGTATTCTCGCTGCAGCAGGAATGGATCAGGGAGCAGTATTTACAGCAACGGCGCTTGCATCATTGGTCGGTACACTGATGATGGCTTTACTGGCCAATTATCCGTTTGCACTGGCACCGGGAATGGGGCTGAATGCGTACTTCGCTTATACAGTAGTTCTTGGAATGGGGTATAAGTGGGAAGTTGCTTTGACGGCTGTGTTTGTGGAAGGTATTGTATTTATCATTCTGTCTTTGACGAACGTACGTGAAGCAATCTTCAATGCAATTCCGAAGAATCTAAAGGCTGCGGTCAGCGTGGGAATCGGTCTGTTTATTGCATTTATCGGTCTTCAGAATGCGAATATTGTAATTGGTGGTGCGACACTGGTGGAGTTGTTCTCGTTAGAAGGATACAATTCTGTGAATGGAGTGGAGGCTGCATTTAATAACGTAGGAATTACAGTGTTGTTGGCTGTGATCGGTGTTGTAATCACAGGTATTCTTGTAATCAAAAACATCAAGGGAAATATCTTATGGGGGATTTTGATTACATGGGCACTTGGAATCATCTGTCAGTTTGCAGGAATCTATGTTCCGAATCCTGAACTTGGATTCTATAGTCTGCTTCCGGACTTCAGCAACGGTCTGGCAATTCCGAGCATTGCTCCTGTGTTTGCGAAACTGGATTTCTCGGGAGTGTTTTCTCTTAATTTTGTAGTGGTTATCTTTGCTTTCTTATTTGTTGATATGTTTGATACGATCGGAACATTGATTGGTGTATCTGCCAAGGCAGACATGCTGGATGAAGAGGGAAGGCTTCCACATATCAAAGGTGCGCTTCTTGCGGATGCTATTGCAACGACTGCAGGAGCCGTATTTGGAACTACTACGACTACTACTTATGTAGAGAGTGCGTCAGGTGTAACAGAAGGAGGAAGGACCGGTCTTACAGCGATAACGACAGCAATTCTTTTCGGACTGGCTTTGTTCCTGTCACCAATATTCCTTGCAATCCCATCATTTGCAACCGCACCGGCACTGATCGTTGTAGGATTCTATATGCTGACAAATGTTTCCAACATTGATTTTGGGGATCTTGCAGAGGCACTTCCATGCTACATCTGTATCATTGCAATGCCATTCTTCTACAGCATATCAGAAGGTATATCTATGGGCGTTATCTCTTATGTTGTTTTAAATCTGATCACCGGAAAAGCAAAAGATAAGAAGATCAGTGCATTGATGTATGTTCTCGCAATTTTATTTATATTGAAATATATATTCC
>NZ_JAFBIZ010000174.1 GCF_021531995.1 Faecalicatena contorta | reverse complement strand
ATTATATATTATGCGCGTTTTCTTCCATTGGTACTCTGGAAGATTTGGTTAAATATTTTCTTCTGTAATTTTTTCTTTTATATCTCGGATTCCAGCCGGAATACGTTGTTCGTATCCAATCTGTTCCATTTTTTCATTTATCAAACCAATAACCAATTGATTTACATTTTTATATGCTTTATCCACATCAAAAATTGTACTTTTTTCTGAAAGCAAATTGCCGCCATAAGCGCAACACTGACCATCCAACACCTTTTGTAACAAGTATAAAAATGAATACATGAGATCTTTTTCATTATTTTCGCAACTCCTGCCAGTAATTCTTGCAAGATATTTCAAAAAAAGATATAGTGTTAGTACAGGTCATTAACCTGAATAAAATGAACTATGTGAAATGAGGATATCGAACTATGTTAAAAGGAAAAACAGTCCTTCTTGGAGTAACCGGCGGCATTGCATCCTATAAAAGTGCCTCTTTAGCCAGTCTTCTGGTAAAATCAGGCGCCCAGGTACACGTCTTAATGACAGAGAATGCTAAAAATTTTATCAACCCGATTACTTTCGAAACTCTGACTGGACATAAATGTCTTACCGACACCTTTGACCGAAATTTTGAATTCAATGTCGAACATGTGGCTTTGGCCAAAAAAGCCGATCTGGTCATGATTGCACCTGCAACTGCCAATGTCATTGCAAAACTGGCCCATGGAATTGCTGACGATATGTTGACCACTACCATACTTGCATGTCGCTGTCCCAAGATCATCGCTCCGGCTATGAACACCGCTATGTATGAAAATCAAATCACACAGGACAATATGAATCTTTTGAGGAAGTATGGCATGGAGGTAATCACTCCTGCCTGTGGTCACCTTGCCTGCGGAGACACCGGTGCGGGTAAAATGCCGGAACCGGAAACTCTGATTCAATATATCTACCGGGAACTTGCTCATAAAAAGGATATGAAAGGATTGAAGGTTCTCGTCACTGCAGGCCCAACACAGGAATCTATCGATCCGGTTCGCTATATTACCAATCATTCTTCCGGGAAAATGGGATACTGTATTGCGAGAGCCTGTATGCTGCGTGGCGCAGACGTTACACTTGTCAGTGGCAAGACTGCGCTCACTCCTCCTATGTTTGTAAATGTTGTACCGGTAGTATCTGCAAGAGACATGTATGAAGCCGTTACTTCCAGAAGTAATGATATGAATATTATTATCAAAGCTGCTGCTGTGGCAGACTACCGTCCAGCTTCTGTTGCAGATGAAAAAATGAAAAAAGCCGATGCTGAACTATCCATTTCACTGGAACGTACAGATGATATCTTAAAATATCTTGGCGATCATAAAACTTCCGATCAATTTCTGTGTGGTTTTTCTATGGAAACGCAGAACATGCTTGAAAATTCAAAAAAGAAACTTGTAAAGAAAAATTTGGACATGATTGTAGCTAACAACCTTAAGGTAAAAGGAGCCGGATTTGAAACGGACACGAATATTGTAACCATGATCACTCCTGATTCTGTATGTGAACTTGAATTAATGAGTAAAGAAGACGTGGCATTTCGCCTGACAGACAAGATTCTGGAATTAATGGATTCCCCCAAAAAAGCATCCCGGGAATAACACTCTCTATCCATCAACCAGATCACAATAATTCTGATATAAGAGCAGGGAACAGCATTACTTTGTTCCCTGCTCTTAATTTTACAAAATATCTATATGTTCTCCTGCAAGTGCTTTATTCATACTGCGGACTGCACAGAATTTTCCGCACATAGAGCAGGTATCATCGTACTCTGGTTTCCGTTCATTCCAAATTCTCTTCGCCGTCTCAGGATCCATCGCACATGCCCATTGTGCTTCCCAGTCAAGCACACGCCTGGCATCAGCCATCCGGTCATCGATTTCTCTGGCACCTCTGACACCTTTTGCTATATCAGCTGCATGAGCTGCTATCTTTGATGCAATAATCCCCTGTTTAACATCATCTACATTTGGAAGCGCAAGATGTTCTGCCGGTGTCACATAACACAGAAATGCAGCACCGGAAGCAGCCGCAATTGCTCCTCCTATTGCAGAAGTAATGTGGTCATATCCCGGAGCAATATCCGTAACCAGAGGCCCAAGTACATAGAATGGAGCTCCCTGACAGATGGTTTGCTGTATCTTCATGTTCGCCGCAATCTGATCCATCGGCATGTGTCCCGGGCCTTCCACCATCACCTGCACATCTTTCTCCCATGCACGTTTCGTAAGTTCCCCCAGACGGACCAGTTCTTCAATCTGACAAACATCAGAAGCATCCGCAAGACATCCCGGACGGCATGCATCTCCCAGAGAAATGGTCACATCATACTCCCGACAGATATCCAGAATCTCATCATAGTATTCATAGAATGGATTTTCCTCACCAGTCATACACATCCATGCAAACACCAGCGAACCTCCTCGGGAAACGATGTTCATCTTTCTCTTATGATTTCGAATCTGATCAATCGTCTTTCTGGTAATTCCACAATGTAAAGTCACAAAATCGACTCCATCCTCGGCATGCAGACGTACTACATCTATGAAATCCTTCGCTGTCAGCGTATCCAGATCTCTTTGATAATGAATGACAGAATCATATACCGGAACAGTTCCAATCATTGCAGGACATTCACTGGTTAATTTTCTTCGAAATGGAATCGTATCTCCATGTGAAGACAGGTCCATAATTGCATGTGCCCCCATATTAACTGCTTCCATAACTTTTTCCATCTCAACATTATAGTCCTTACAATCTCTGGATACGCCCAGATTCACATTGATCTTTGTTCTGAGCATGGAGCCTACACCTTCCGGATTCAGACACTTGTGCTTCTTGTTTGCACAGATTGCAACTTTTCCAGATGCAACCAGCGGCATCAATTCTTCTGTCGTCATCTGCTCTTTTTTTGCAACAATCTCCAGTTCTTTTGTTACGATTCCCTTTTTTGCAGCTTCCATTTGTGTTGTGTACTCTCTCATTTGTTTACTCCTTTCTCCATATATAATAAATGAGATTTCCCTGCGGCATGCACTTTTCGGAGGGGTACATCTGTCGAAAATGACAGAAAAGGCTGTTGCAATGCACTCGCATTACAGCAGCCAGAAATAATTCTAAAAAATACTGTATATCCCTACGTTGGCATTATCCAAATCAGGTTATGGGTCAAAGCAACACAGCTTACTCTCAGCCTACTTTCCGTAAGCACCCCGTTTTTACTTTTTTATTATACAATACCATGTTCTGATTTACAACTGTATTCTTCTTGTCCATCGC
>NZ_JAFBIZ010000173.1 GCF_021531995.1 Faecalicatena contorta | reverse complement strand
ATACAATTGCCACACTCTGCAATAAAATTGTCATGAATGGACATAGCATCTGCATTGTAGCTCACAACTCCATGCTCCAGATAGATAATTCCCATTCCCGTAATTCTGAATGAATCCTGCGCTCTTGAAATACCACCAAACTTTTCATGTTAAATCTGCTTTTTCTATAGCAGAACCACGAACGGTTACAGGTAGTATTCCACGCCTTTTCGGTTTCGGATAAAGTGCTGGACATCCTTGATATCTTTTGCCATCTTGCAGCTCGGAAGCGCACACATCACTTCCTTATGATACCTACCACCTTCTCCTGCACGCTCGTCTAAAATTGACACGACACAAGTATCTGTCTCGGTGCGGAGAGCCCGTCCGAATCCCTGTCTTAGTTTTTTCTGCATGTCTGGAACAATCACTGCCTGAATATAATCTTTCAGGCTGGCATATTCTTTCTTCTGTGCTTCGCTGATGGGATCAGGAACAGCAAAGGGCAGTCTTACAATGATTAACGAGGATACCATATCTCCGGGGAAGTCTACTCCTTCCCAGCAGGAGCCGGCTGCAAAAAGGACAGCATTGTCCATCTGTTTAAATCTTGTGATTTCTTCCGGTGAATGTCTCCACACCTCTATCATCGGGAACGGAATTTCATCCCTTAACATCTGGTAAACGTTTCCCATCAAATGATAAGACGTGAACAGCACCAGCGTATGGCCGTAAGTCGAACAGATCAGTGAATGGACATGATCTGCTATCATCTCTGCCTCTTCCTGACTTCCCCTTCTACATTTTTTCAAATTCTTTGGCAGATATAACAGACAGTTCTTCTGATATTCAAACGGGGAGTCTGCCACATATTCCCGGACTCTCCGTGCTCCCTGTAGTCCTGTCATTTTCCGAATATGGGAAAATCCCTGTCCGGTTTTTAAAGTTCCGCTTGTAAGAATCGCTCCCATTCCTCTGCTCCATAACATCTGGTCCAGATACTGTGGAATCCGTCTGCTGGATGCACACAATATAATCCTGTGATCATGATCCTGCTTCAGATGCAGTACATACTTCTTATCCTGATGGGAAAAGCATTCCAACACACTTCTGGTTTCTTCCAGCTTGTTTCTGATCCACTTCGGAATCTTCTTTTCTAATTTTTCTATGATCTTATTCATGGTCTGTATCCCCTCATATAAATACATTGCACACTCTTCTGTCATGTGGAATTCTTCTTTTATCCCATATCTGGTTCTGTGATTTTCTCCTATGATATCCAGCACCATACGGATCGTCCCGGACAGTTTTCTTATCTCTGGGCCTTGGTACTCTTTCCCAAGATAAAAGCAGATTTCCCGGATATTGTCATAACACAGGCTCTTGCCGAACATCTGCTTTGCTGCATTCGGCAGCTTGTGTGCTTCATCAACAATCAATGCACTGTAGTCTTTTAATAACGGACGATAATCCTGCAACCTATGATAACCATCAGCTAGCAGATAATTGTGATTGCAAATCTGAATGAACATTTCATTATCTCTGGAGTGTTCCAGATACTGCTGATACCTGCATGAGCCTCTTTTCTGGCAGTCTCCCGAACAGAACTTGGGTACATTCACCATCCTTCGGTCAAACCCACTTAAATTAGACACTTCATCCATATCATAATGTTCTTTTAACGACAGCAGAGCTTCTTTCTGCAACGCATTTTTGTTTTTCCCTTCGATTGCAACGATTCGTTGCATCAACCTCTCATCGCAGACAAAATGCTCTTTTCCTTTTCGTATCACAGCTTTGATAGGAGTCTGAATCGTCCCGTTCTCTTGAAGAATCCGGGAGAGAAAGGGGATATATTCCGTAAGAATTGCTTTCTGGAGCGCAATGCTGGAAGTGGATATCACGACCGGACGCTGCTCATAAGGGGAACATCCTTCTGCAAGGAGAGAATATTTTCTCATCAGAACACAGGCCACCAGATAGGCATACGTCTTGCCGATACCGACACCCGCATCACACAGTGCTATGTTTCTTCCCAGCAGGTTATCCAGCATTTCGTGGCATAACATAATCTGTTCTTCCCTTACTGCCATTCCATGCTCCGGGAACAGTACCCGGAAGATCGTATCAATTTCACGATGCGCTCTTTTTAAATATTCTTTTGTGTAATACATAATTTGTTACCTGATATGCGTGCTGATACCACATCAATACGGCTGTAAAGGATTTCTTCCTACAGCCGCATGTATCTGATATCAACGACACATTCTTCCTTGATTTCTTATACTTTTGTTTTTTGGCGTTGTATTTGTCCTCGACTTCCCCATTGCCTTACGGGAACATTACAGGCGGATGCTTGGCATTGCACCGCTCATGGATTTTCTAAAGGTCTTGCTGATTACAACCCAAAGTCCATCCTCTGCTCACTGGCAGTTCCTATGTATCATTATCCCCTCGTAAGTGATCCTCGCAAAAGACCGCCACGATCCTGTTTCAGTTAAAGATGATTCGCTCGAAACAAAAACACCAGCAAAGAATTTTTTTATTCTTTCCTGCCATTTTCATCTGTCCTCGCGCCTTCCTGACACGCTTCTACTTACGGGAACGTACCTGTAATGCTGGTATAGGATTGTCAAAGTACACTGGCAAAATTTACCTGCCTATTAAATAGCCGACGAGAAAAGCTGTTATTATTCAATTTTCTACAAATTTTTTAATTTTTTTCTCAAACGGTTTCTTTTGGTATAAACAGTCTGTTCTGCCATTCCCATAATTTTGGCAATTTCTTTTCCTGAATATCCCCATGTACTAAGCAAAAGTATCTCCAGTGTCTGATGTTCCGTATCCTTTAACAGTTCATACAATCGTCTGTCTCCCACATGTTCTAAGAGTTCCCGGACATCCATTGCAAACGGTTCACCGTCCTCTGATTTTCCTGCATCAATCTCCTGCATCGTTTCTTCCAACCGTTCCCGGTATCTGCGTTCTTCCAGAAAATCTTCCCAGTCCATCTGTCTTAATTTCCGAATCTTCTCTTCGTCCATGCCCAGTTCACGCAGTTTCTTTTCTTCCCGTTCTTTCCAATAATGCCATTTTCGTTCTTCGCTTGCTTTGTTATAAGCCATTTATTTTTCCTCCGATCTGAGTTTCTATAGAAATCAAATCGGAACATGGCGGTGAACGTATTGATACAGTCTTACCATTTTCGAAAAATGTCGAAAAAAAAAGTGCTGCAACCTGTACGATTACAACACTTTGTTTCTTCTTACTTTTTTGTTTTTTTAGTCGCTTCCATTGATGCAAATACTGTTAATGATTTCATGAGCTGTCACCAGACTGCTCACACGAATTGTCATCAGATTGCTTAACTGCCTGTCATAGATAATGGTGGATTCGCCGCCCGAAAACGGGCGGCTGACTTTTACTTAGTTGTG
>NZ_JAFBIZ010000172.1 GCF_021531995.1 Faecalicatena contorta | reverse complement strand
AGTAATTACCGTTAACTTACACAAATCACATAAGGGATTGCTGCAAAATGGCAGAAACACATTTTGCAGCAATCCCTTATTACAGGACAATATCAATGTATATGTATACTATCTTATATGATTTAAAACATCGTCATATACCGGTCGATTCCATTGGCAATTCCGGTCACGATCAGATTCTGATAGTCCTCGGATGCCATCCTCTGATCTTCGTCCGGATTGGTCATATATCCCATCTCGACAATGGTACACGGAACCTGTGCCCAGTTAATTCCGCTCATGGAATCCGTCTCCCAGACATATTCTTTTCTTGCTCCGGTTGCAGCAACATATTCCTCCAGTACACACTCAGACAGAGCATGACTCTTCTCATACAGTGCCCCGTTGTATGGGTTGGATGGCGTCTGACAGATCGTCATCGCCCCATTTACACTGTGATCATCGGATCCATTGGCATGGATCCTGACGAATACATCTGCACCGGCCTCGTTGGCAACTGCTGCCCGCTCGGCATTGGATATATTCACCTCATTCGTCTCACGGATCATGATGACCTGATAAGAGCGCTTCTCCAGTTCTGTCTTCAGCTTCAATGCCACCTGCAGATTCAGTTCATATTCCGGTATGCCGGTTGCCGCACCTGAAGTCCCGCTGCTTACTTTTGCCTTCATCTCGGATGCACCCGGTCCCACCGGTTCCTGCTCATTATTTCCCTGGCTCTGATGCCCCGCATCGATCACCACGATTCCCTTAACTTCTGTCTGATGTTCTTCACTCTCCTGAGATTCTTCCTCTTCTGTCTCCGGCTCTTCTTCCCCGATCTCCAGTTCTTCTGCCGTCTCCTGTGTACTCTCCTTATCCTCTTCCGGCTCTGCCTCTTTCTTTCCACAGGCAGCAAGGAACAACGCAGCTCCCAGTACACAGATGACTATCATGTATCGTACAGCTTTTTTTCTCATGACTGCCCACCGCCCTTCATATATTGATATACACCATCGGATACGTTGACGATCACCTGTCTCGCCGTTGAAACATCTGACAGTCCCTGTGTCATGACGCAGATAACGTATGGCTGCTGTTCCAGATACACGATTGCTGCATCATTTTCCACATCCGACAGCTCTCCGGTCTTATTGGCTACAACAACGCCGGCGGGAACCCCTGCCGGAATCTTCGTGGTGCGCTGCTGCTGCTTCATATATTCCACAATCTGAGAAGCTCCGGCAATCTGATTCTGATAAACATCCGTCAGAAATTTACCGCAGTCCGCAACAGAAGTATAATTATCATCCTGGGCATTGGACGCCAGAAGCATACGTCCCATATGCGACTCTGCATAACCGTGGGACTGACAATAGGCATTTACCTTTTCTCTCCCTGCAGCTCCGTCTCCTTTCCCCAGATACGTTACCAGCTGATTTGCAGCATCGTTATCACTTACCGTGATCATAGACTGCATCAGACTGCTGATCTGCGCTTCGTTCACTCCGTCTGCACAGAGTTCCTCATAATTCTCGTATACACAGCCGGCGATATACAGCTTGATCAGGCTTGCCGCCTGCATCTGATGCGACGAAACCGATGCATATTCTCCGGTCGCCGGTTTTTCTATATATACCGCCGTATCTCCCTTTCCGTCTAACGGATTTAAAAGCTCTGTGATCTTTTGTTCCAGATCTGTCATCTGCTTCCCGGAAGACTCCGGCTCTTTCGCTGCTTCCTCCGCCGAATCTTCTGTCTCTTCCTGTGTATCGATCACCAATTTTTCCGTCTTCTTTCCTGCATCCTCACTGCCGGGTCCAGATGCACCGCATCCGACTCCTCCGACCGCTATAAGCACACATAATATTCCCACAAGATACCTTTTCATACTTAACTCCCCTGATATATCTATATCTTACTGATCCAGCTGATAACCGTTTGGATTCATGGAGAACTCCACCTGACGCAGCAGTTCGGCATTCTTCTTCTCATAGTCATTCAGCACGGAAGCACTGTAATGCGCATCAAAATCATCCGGATCATAGGTTCCCTGATACCAGGATTTGGAAGTAAAATAGTTCGTCAGTTCCTGCGACTTGAACCGCCTTCCATGTCTTGCATAGATCTCATTTTTCGCATAATTGATCTCCTGTATCGTCATTCCGGCAAGATCTGCCTGTGTCAGATAAGCCGCATTACTGTTCGGAAGAATATAATCCTGCTCCAGAAGGCTCTGCACCTCCGGTTCCTCTTCTACAATTTCTTCTTCTTCCGGCTCTTCTTTGATCTCCTTCTCTGCCGGCTCTTCCTTTTCTTCCTCTTCCTCATCCAGAATTGCCTGTATCTCATCCAGTTCCTTCGGGTTCTCTGGTTCATTCAACTTCTTTACCGCCAGACCGATCAATGCTGCAACCAGAAGAACTCCAACAATCGCAATCACCGTATACAGATCCTTCCATTCTCTCTTCAGCTTCTGAGTCGGAGAAAGACTCTGTTCCGACGGATTCTGATCATATGTATTCTGGTTATATGTGTTTTGATCATACATATTCTGGTTCATCTGCGCACCACAGTTCGTACAGAATCTTGCGCCATCCGGCATCTCTTTTCCACATTGTGTACACCTCATATCCATTCCTCCTTATAAAACACCTGACACATGATGTATTGTGATTCATATTCTTTTCTTTCTCTAATCTCCGCTCAGCGCCGTTTCAAATAATCTCAGATTTTCTGCCAGCTTCTCCTGATCCATGGAGAGAATCGCTTCCTTCGGAAACAGACCGCCGGCAGTTCCGACATACCGATACCCGGATGCAAGAGCTCCCTTTACATTATCGCGATGAATCCCTCCCACTGCCATCAAAGCAAGATCTCCCAATGGTTCGCAGACCTTTTTTGCATAACCGAAGCTTAATTCATTCGCCGGAAATACCTTGATGATATCTGCTCCTTTTTCTATCTGATCCGCGATCTCGGACGGCGTAAATGCTCCCGGCACTGAGAGGATCCCCTGATCCCGGCAATGCTGCAGCATCTTTTCTGTCATCATCCGTGGAGACAGAACAAATTCCGCTCCTGCGTCAATTGCTTTTAACAGCTCGTCATAGGTCTGAACCGTTCCGGCACCAATATTCAGTCTTCCGCGATACTCTGCGGAGATCTTCCGGATAATATCGTAAGCATTCTCTGTATTGAGTGCGATCTCCATATTGCGTACATACGGACTGTCCAGAAGGACTTCCGCCACACTGCGCACCTGCTCATATGTATATTTCCGGAGAATCATTGTTACCTTGCCAAATGTCATTATAATTACCTCCTTTTTCTTTTCGGTAGTGTCAAAAACTACCTGTTTTTATTGTTCTAAAATCCTTTAAAACCTTGATTTATCGGAGGTTTGCAAATAAAAAGAGCATTGACCTCCCTTTTTTGGTATAATGTCTTCGACCAAAAATCCA
>NZ_JAFBIZ010000171.1 GCF_021531995.1 Faecalicatena contorta | reverse complement strand
ATGGTATATTTATCTCGGTTCTAAATGTGATACGTATTTCACCAGATAAGTATCACATTGGGGAATACTTTTTATATTTTTAATTGGAGGGTTAAAAATGGAAACAACAAAAAAGAAATGGCCATTTGGTTTCTATGTATGTAGCCTTTCTTTCTCTTTTGAAAGATTTGCATACTACGCTGCTAAATGGGCACTTGCGATTTTCATCGTAACCGATGCTGCTAACGGCGGTCTTGGTCTTGACAAATCTGTAGGTGCAGCAATGAGCTCTAACCTGGTAGCATTCACTTATATCACACCTGTTATCGGTGGATATATCGCTGACCGTTGGGTTAGCCCGAGACTCCTCGTACCAATCGGAGAGATCCTTATGGGAATCAGTTACTTACTTGCATGGAAAGCAAACGGAATCGGAATGCTTTGGGCAATGATCATCCTGTTATCAATCGGTACAGGATTCTTCAAAGGAAACGTATCCGGTATCAACGGACGTCTCTTCCCATTAGCTGACCAGGACACACTGGACTCTGTATTCAACATCCAGTACATGTTCGTTAACATCGGTTCTTTCTGTGGAACATCATTCCTGAGTCTTCTTGCTCTGTCATATGGATATCGTTTCTTATTCTTCGTCTGCGGTATCTTCTTATTTATTGACTGTGCATGGTGGATCTTCGGTATGAGATTCTTCGGCGATGCTGGTAAGAAGCCATTCCTTGTTGACAACAGAACAGAAAATGTTGACACTGCTGACAAGGAAAAAGACAACGCTCCACTTACAAAACTTGAGAAAAACCGTGTTATCGCTATCCTGATTGTAACACTGTTCTCCGGTATCTTCTGGTTGATCTGGTACATGGTATACATGCCAGTCTACTACGAGTTTGGCCCGGTAGAACAAGGTGGTATGGGATGGGCAAACTGGAACATTGGTTCTTTCCAGATGCCTACTGCATGGTTTGACTCTATGAACGCTCTTCTTTGTATCATTCTCTGCCCGATCTTTGCTGGTATCTGGGCTAAGATGAAACAGAGACCACAGGGTGACTGGGGTATGTTCACAAAGACAGCTCTCGGAATTATCATTCTTGGTCTGTGTACTGCATGCATGGTTATCGCTGCTATCATCAGCGGTGAAGGAACAAAGGATCCGGCTGGTATCTGGATCATCATCCTGACAGCAGTTGCCATGACAGTTGGTGAAGTAATCTTCTCACCACTTGGAAACTCTTTCATCAACAAATATGCTCCTAAGAAACTTCTTGGAACATTACTTGGTGTATGGCCACTCATTATCTTCTTCTCAGGAAAAGGATACGGCCCACTTTACAACTTCTTGGCTAACTTCTCATTCGTCAAGGCTTATGGTATTGTTACAATCGTTATCATCGCCTGCGGTGTTATTATGTTAGCATTCACAAAGAAATTCGACGAAATGGTTGGCGGCAAATAAGTCAATACATAACAGAATTTACTTTTCAGTGGAAAGGGCTCCCGGATTCTCGGGAGCCTCTTTTTATAAAAACATTTACAAATTAAGGAGGTTTTTATTATGACAGTTGTAGCTGAAAGAATTGCAAAACTGCGTGCTCTGATGGCAGAAAAGGGAATCGACGCCTATGTTGTTCCAACTGCAGATTTCCATCAGAGTGAGTATGTAGGCGAACACTTTAAAGCAAGAAAATTTATCACAGGATTCAGTGGCTCCTACGGTACTGCTGTAATTACCAAAGATGATGGGGGACTTTGGACAGACGGCAGGTATTTCTTCCAGGCAACCAATGAACTGGAAGGAAGTGGCATTCGTCTGATGAAGATGTTTGTCGGCGATACTCCTTCTATTTCGGAATATCTGAATGCAAATGTTCCGGAAGGAGGAACCGTTGGATTTGACGGTCGTGTTCTTTCTATGGGTGAAGGTCAGGAATATGAAGAAGCATTGTCTGAAAAAAATATTCAAATCAATTATTCTGAAGATCTGATTGATGCAATCTGGGAAGATCGCCCGGAGCTTTCCAAAAAACCGGCATTTTTCCTGGAAGAAAAATATTCCGGAGAAAGCACAGCTTCCAAACTTGCACGTGTAAGAGCAAAGATGGAAGAAAACGGAGCAGACACCCACATTATTGCATCCCTTGATGATGTATGCTGGCTTCTGAATATTCGTGGAGATGATATTGATTTCTTCCCGTTATTACTCTCCTACGCAACCGTAACCATGGACGCTGTAGAGCTCTACGTAGATGACTCAAAACTGAATGACCAGATTCACGAAGAATTAAAGAAAAACAATGTAAATATTCATCCTTATAATGATATTTACGAAGATGTGAAAAAACTGGATTCCAACAAAGTTGTTCTGATCGATCCAATGAAAATGAATTATGCTCTGTACAAGAACATTCCTTGTAAGATCGTAGAGGCAGCAAATCCGACTATTCTCATGAAAGCCATGAAGAATGAAGTTGAGCTTGAAAACATCAAGGAGGCTCATATTAAGGACGGTGTTGCGATCACAAAATTCATGTACTGGATCAAAACACGCTATGACAAAGAGACTATCACCGAATTAAGTTCTGCAGCCAAATTAACTGAATTACGTGCAGAACAGGAAGGCTACATCCGTGACAGTTTTGAGCCACTGTGTGCTTTTGATGATCACGCTGCCATGATGCACTACTCTCCAAGTGAAGAATCGGATGTTCAGCTGAAATCCGGCGCATTTTTCTTAAATGATACCGGTGGCGGATACAACGAAGGTTCTACAGATATCACCAGAACTTTCATTCTTGGTTCCGTAGAGGATCAGATGAAAAAATACTTTACTGCTGTTGTACGTGCCATGATGCGTCTGTCCCGTGCAAAATTCCTGTATGGATGCTATGGATACAATCTTGACGTGCTTGCAAGAGGCCCGATCTGGGATCTGGACCTGGATTTCCAGTGCGGTACCGGACATGGTGTCGGATACCTTGGAAATATCCACGAAGCACCGACCGGATTCCGCTGGTATGTTGTTCCAAGCAAGAATGAACACCATCAGTTAGAAGAGGGTATGGTTATCACAGATGAGCCGGGAATCTACGAAGATGGTCAGTTTGGTATTCGTATTGAAAATGAATTCATCGTCAGAAAAGGTGTGAAAAATAAATACGGACAGTTCATGTACTTTGAGACCATCACATTCGCTCCAATCGATCTGGACGGAATCGACCCGGAAGAAATGAGCAGAGATGAAAGAGAATGGCTGAACAATTACCACAAGGACGTATATGAAAAGATCGGCCCACGTCTGACTGAAGAAGAAAGAGAATGGCTGAAAGAATATACCAGAGCTATTTAAGAATCATACGACTGTATAAGATTTATATGATTGTTAAAAGCGTATAACCAACCGTGAAAAAGGCGAACACAATGATTCCTGCGACGCTAAGTCGCTTACCTTCGGAATCACTGTGCCGCCTTTTTTCACTTGTTTTTCGCCCCATAACATATATAT
>NZ_JAFBIZ010000170.1 GCF_021531995.1 Faecalicatena contorta | reverse complement strand
CTATTATTGTAATGTTTTTTGGATGCGAGTGCAAGTAGGGACAGGGGATTTTCAATTTGGGACGGAGGATTTTTAAAAATCCTCCGTCCCAAATTGAAAATCCCCTGTCCCTTTTTTATTTTTTCTGCAATGGAAACGTTATTGTTACCTTAAACAAATCTCCATCTAAATACAATTCGAATTTTCCCCCCTGCATTTCTGTCAGTGATTGTGCAATGGACAATCCCAATCCGCTTCCTTCGGTGCTTCTGGAAACATCGCCTCTGATAAATCGTTCTGTTAATTCGTTTGCCGATATGTTGAGTGACTGTTCGGATATATTTTTCAAGCAGAAGATTGCCTGTTCTTCTTTTGTTTCAAGAGTGGCGTATACTCTTGTTCCTTTCAGTGCATATTTCGCGGCATTATTGTAAATGTTGGAAAATACTCTCCACAACCTGCGTCCATCCGCGCGGATGATAACTTCCTGATCCGGTACTGAAAGTACCTCCTGCAGATCTCTGGAAGTAAATTTCTCTTCAAATTCTCCACTGGTCTGCTGAATCATTTCCACCAGATTGATATTCATATATTCCAAAATTATATTGCCGGAGCTTACTTTTGATGCTTCCACTACATCTTCCGTCAGTGTTTTCAGCCGCTGTGATTTTTGTTCCAGCACTTCTATATATCTCTGAATCTTCGGGTCTTCAAAATTTTCCTGTTTCAGTAATTCCACATAATTAATAATCGAAGTAAGAGGTGTCTTGATATCATGAGAGACATTGGTAATCAGGTCCGTCTTCAGCCGCTCATTTTTTATATTCTTTTCAAGCGCGACATCTAACCCTTCTCCAATCGAATTTACTCTCTCTGCAATGATCTTCTGTTCTCCTCCAAGTCCATCCAATGGTATCTTATAATCAACTTCCCCTTCTGCGATCTTGTTAATTCCTGTCCTGATTCTCTGGCGTCCGATTGCCTGCCGAATCAGATAAATACTTCCTACAAGTTCTAATCCCTGAACAATCCAAAACGCGGCAAACTGGATGCTGTTCCCTACATAGAATTGATAAATGAGACATAACGAAAATACCCAAATCATTCCGCAGACCATAATGGCCTTCCATACTTCATGGATATGACTGAGTATCATACGAATGAAATTTCCCAACCATCTTAACATACTGTTTTTCCATACAATATGTGCTTTGATTCTTCGAATCAAACTCAGATATCCAATCAAAAACATCATGCAGGTATATCCTGCAAGAATTCCTATTTCAATGATATAAGGAATTGCATTAGCAATATAATCCTGCTGATACATCTGATACCCCATGGTACTGTCCGCCATATTTGCCAGATACACATTGAAGTAGTCCAGATTCATACATATCAGCACAACTGGAACACCCCAACATCCAATCACCGTCACCCCTGCCAGTTCTGTCCACCATCGGTCAAACCAGTTCAAATGTAACTCTTCATCTTTTTCATTACGGCCAGCGACTACCGTAAGCCATACCAGAATGACAAGAAACAGAATCAAGGACACCGGGGCAAGAATCAACACGATCCGGGCACTGGAGCCATATTTGTCATATAACTGTGCTTCTGTGTAAAATGAATCCTCAATCGGATACGTTGTATCCACACCTATCGCATATATGAAATGCTTATCTTCATTTCCCGCATATTTTACCTCATCTCTCCACTCTTCTACGTCAATTCGTTTCAGATTTGTTTCAAATCCGGACAACTCTGGTTCAATAATTGCATATTTTCCCATCTTTCGAATACTATCCAGGCTTTGATCAAGTTTTTCATAATCCTGAAATATCTTCCGATTGGTACAGATCTCCTCCGTATCCATATCGATATATAAGTACGCGAAGTTCGTATCTCCTTCCTGATAAAAATTGAAAAGATCGTGATACATTCCCAATTCATCGTCAATCTGATATATAGAAGCTCTTAGTATATCATATGCCTCATTCAGCCTTCCATTCCAGATCGGATTCTCATTTGCAATATCCATCACCGTTTTGCCATCTATGGTCTTGTATTCTTCTTTCAGCCAATTGCCGTCATAACTCCAACAATCAATATATGCGACCTTTCCTTCTTCATCCTGAAGCCCTTTAAAAAGAGTTTCTGTTCCATTTATAAAACTTCCATTCTGAAGTTCATTCAGTATATCTTCCTCAGACATTCCGCCTTCATCACTTGCAATTACAAATCGAAGTTTGCCTTCATCAATTAATTTTTTCAATTCACTATAATAATAGTAATGATATGTATTATCCGATTTTTTGCACACGATAATTGGATCTAACATGCCCGCGCCGGTATCATAAGAACTGTTTTCTCCATTCTGAAGCCATAGTTTCCCCCAGTCATCCAGATCCTGCAGGCGATAGGCTAATCCACTGATATCCTCATTCATATTCCCGGAGGTCTCATAATATTCCTGAGCACTTTTGATCGAGGAAGTCTCATAATATTCCTGAATGTCCACAATCCGCTCCGGATCATAGACCCCATCCGTCTCAAAACGATCCTTCACCTGAATCCCCTTGATCATCAGATCACTGGTTGAGCGCAGCTGTTCGTTAAAGCTAGTCGTATCTTCATATTTCTCTGGAGCATTACCTGCAAATATCTCACTTCTTACTGTCGGATATACGGCAAGCCACAATACACTGACTGTTGCAGCAATCAGAAAAACGTGTTCCAGAACAATCAGAATACCTTTTGTAAAAGAAGTCTTATACCACTGATGCTTCATACATACTCCCTTCTGAATTCCACTATATCTTTTCTATCTTGTATCCAACTCCCCATACTACTTTCAGATACCTTGGTTCCTTCGGGTTAATCTCAATCTTCTCACGGATATGCCTGATATGTACCGCTACCGTATTGTCTACTCCGATAGCATCCTCATTCCAGATACTCTCATAGATCTGATCGATCGAAAACACCTTCCCCTGATTCTTCACCAGTAACAGCAGGATATTATATTCGATCGGAGTCAGTTTCACTTTTTCTCCATCTACCGTCACTTCCTTAAGATCGTCATTGATGGAAAGTCCTCCTACAGTATACACTGCCTCATCTTTCTGATTCACAGTGCTTCCAAGCTGCGTATACCTTCTTAACTGCGACTTTACCCTGGCCACAAGTTCCAATGGGTTAAACGGCTTCGTCACATAATCATCCGCCCCGACATTCAGCCCCAGAATCTTATCGGCATCCTCTGATTTTGCTGACAGGATAATAATCGGCATATTATTCCTTTCCCGAATCTTCAGAGTCGCACGGATACCATCCAGTCTTGGCATCATCACATCAATTACCAGAAGGTCAACCTGTTCCGCTTTCAGTATCCGAAGAGCTTCTTCACCGTCATATGCCTTCATCACCTGATATCCTTCCTGAGTCAGATATATTTCTATCGCTTCTACAATTTCTTTATCATCGTCACATACTAAAATTGTGGACATTTTCATCACCTCCCTTTTACTATACTAGAATAGCAGGCATTTTTTAAGAGCAACTTTCTGAAATTCTTAAGATATTATGAAAAGACGACGAATTCTGTCGAAAAATGTTGAACAATTACGTATCATGACGACATTTCTTTCCTTTTGGATTTTTTATATATAATATAAACCTGTAAAGCATTTTATTTCTTTTGACAGAAAAATACTGCGCGCCTTTTTAT
>NZ_JAFBIZ010000016.1 GCF_021531995.1 Faecalicatena contorta | reverse complement strand
ACAATAACCATTCTCAAATTTTTTATAAAAAGTGTTGACATCCATTTTTTATTGCGTTAGTATAACATTAGTTTCGCACTTTAAAGTTCTACAGTGTGAATATCTTACAGTTTCATTACCTGTTTGAATGAAATCTATTATTATTATACATATTTCCAAGGAGGATTACCAGTTATGATTATCGTATTGAAACCACGCACTACCCACGAAGATATCTCTCGTGTCGAAAACATGATCAAAAGACGCGGACTTGATACCCATATTGTAGAAGGTCAGGAAATGACTATTATCGGCTGTATCGGAGACACATCCAAGATCGACCCAAAGTTATTCGAAGTCGATCATTCCGTAGATAAGGTTATGCATGTTCAGGAACCTTATAAGCTTGCCAACCGCGCTTTTCACCCTGAAGATTCCATCATCGATGTATCCGGAGTAAAGATTGGAGGCGGTAATCTCGCAATGATCGCCGGTCCATGTTCTGTAGAGACCTTGGATCAGGTAATGGAGATTGCAAAAGCAGCCAAGGCAGCCGGTGCCAACCTGTTAAGAGGCGGTGCTTTCAAGCCAAGAACCAGCCCTTACTCTTTCCAGGGACTTGGTCTTGATGGTCTTGATATCTTATGCGAAGTCAGAAAAGAAGTCGGACTTCCAATCGTTACAGAACTGATGTCTCCGGACTATCTGGATATTTTCAATGAAAAAGTAGACCTGATTCAGATTGGAGCACGTAATATGCAGAACTTCGATCTGTTAAAACAGTTAGGACAGTTAGATCGCCCGATTCTCTTAAAGAGGGGATTAAATGCTACTTATGAAGAGTGGATCATGTCAGCCGAATATATCATGGCTTCCGGAAATGAAAACGTCATCCTCTGTGAACGCGGTATCCGAACCTTTGAATCTTATACCCGAAACACATTGGATCTTCAGAGTATTCCGGTATTAAAGAGACTTACACACCTGCCTGTCATCGTAGATCCAAGCCATGCCGGCGGAAAGTGGTGGCTGGTAGATTCCATGGCTATGGCGGCTGTTGCTGCAGGTGCAGACGGACTTATGGTTGAAGTTCATAACAATCCGGAATGTGCACTCTGCGACGGAGCGCAGTCCCTGAAGCCTGAAAAATACAATGAATTGGTAAAGAAAATATCCCAGATTGCAACGGTAGTCGGGAAATCCTTATAGAGAGCGGGCATAACTTATGAAACTTACAGTCAATCTCGGAAAAGACAGTTATCCAATATATATTGAAAATCATATCCTGGATCGCACAGTTTCCTACATTACACAAATATTTTCCGGAAAGAGGATCATGATCGTCTCCGACGATCATGTCTTTCCTCTGTACGGAGAACAGCTGGTTTCCAACCTGTCAGGAACCTACGAATGTCATCATCTGATTCTTCCTCACGGAGAATCGACCAAGGACTTTCAGACCCTTCCGACCGTGTACAAAGCACTCCTGGATGCGAAACTGTCCAGAAGTGATCTGATCATTGCACTGGGTGGCGGTGTAATCGGCGATCTGACAGGGTTTGCCGCAGCTACTTATCTGCGCGGTGTAAAGCTTGTACAGATTCCGACGTCTCTGCTCGCACAGGTCGATTCCTCTGTCGGCGGCAAAGTTGCCGTAGACCTTCCGCAGGGCAAGAATCTGGTCGGAGCTTTTTACCAGCCTTCTCTGGTTCTGATTGATCCGCTCGTTTTAAACAGCTTAGAGGAACGTTTTATTCACGACGGGATGGGAGAAGTCATCAAATACGGATGCATCTGGGATGCTGAATTATTCCATACGCTGGCTTCTTACAATTCATTTGAAGATCTCAAGGAAAAATTGCCATCCATCATCTGCCGCTGCGTAGACATCAAGCGTATCGTAGTTGAACACGATCAGTTTGATACCGGTGAGCGTATGCTGTTGAATTTCGGACATACACTTGCCCACACCATTGAACAACACTTTCAATATCAGAGAGAAAGCCACGGCGAGGCTGTGTCTATCGGAATGTACCAGATCACATGTCTTGCGGAAGAGCAAGGACTTACTGCTGCCGGAACTTCTGAAAAAATCCTCGATGTTCTGGAACGCTATGGGCTTCCTCATGAATGTGGACTTCCACTTGAAACCCTGACAGAAGCAATCTCTCTGGATAAAAAGAATCTCAACAACCACCTGAACATTGTACTGCTGCACGAGATCGGCGACAGCTACATCAAGCCTGCCTCCATCCAGTTCTTTGCAGACAACACACGTATGGTATAACAACACAATTTGGAGGAGCAATCTATTATGAAAAAATTAGAAGGAAAAATCGCAATCGTAACCGGCGCCGGAAAGGGAATCGGCAAAGATGCTGCACTTGCCATCGCTGCTGAGGGAGCAACCGTTGTTGCCGTTGCAAGGACACAGTCTGATCTGGACGAAACGGTAAATATGATAAAGGAAAACGGCGGAGATGCCATCTCTCTGTCCCACGACCTCACGATAGAAGAAGAAGTAAAGGCCATGGCAGATACCGTCCTTGAAAAATACGGTAAAATCGACATTCTCGTAAATAATGCCGGTGGATATCCAAAAGAAATTTATAAAAACATTAAACATCAGGCGATCAAGCTTTGGGACTGGACCGAAGAGCAATGGGATCAGATCATTAAGACCAACATAAAGATTCCATTCCTGTGCTTTAAAACCATCCTTCCTACCATGATCGCGCAAAAAAGCGGGCGAGTAGTCAGCGTATCCTCCCGCATGGGCCGGATTGCTTCCCAGATGGGCGCTTATTCTGTAGCTAAGGGTGCTATCGTGACTATGACCAAGACTGCAGCGATTCAGACCCAGGAATACGGCATTCAGGTTAACGCTGTTGCGCCGGCTATCGTAGATACACCAGGACAGCGTACTTACAATCATTCAGTTGGTCAGGACGACGCTCAGATGGGAAGTTCTGCAGATGTCGCAAAAGCTATTGTATACTTGTTATGTGATGCGCCGGATGTCATGACCGGTCAGTGCATCGATCTCTTTACCACTGTATAACGATAAAAAAGGGACGGGGAATTTTTAAAAATTCCCCGTCCCTTTTTTATCGCATTAACGCGTGAAACCGCTCGTTCAATATTTGTTAACAAATCGTTCGCATTTTTATCATGCTTTCATCACAATTGTTCTTTATACTTATAATTGTTCGAAAGAACAAATTAAATCTTTTTCATAACTTTTTCCTCAGGGCTGCACTCCTCCCAAACAATGCAGTCCTTTTTAAATGCTCTGATTATTTTACAGATCTTCGCATGCTCTGCGCTCTACATCCAGGCCTTTTTTGTATCTTTCCATAAACACTTCGTATCCTGCTACGCTTTCCGGATCCGGGTCAATTCTTGTACCGGCATCTGTACTGAAGACTTTCTGGTTCAGATAATCACCCAGTGTCTCACCCTCTTCCTTCCGCACCATATACGCTGCCAGGATTGCCATTCCCCACGGTCCGCCTTCTCCGGCCGTTTCCATAACGACAACAGGGGTATTAATCGCATCTGCCAGAACTTTCTGGCCTACACCTCTGGTCTTGAAAAGTCCGCCGTGTCCCAGCACGGTATCAATCTCAACGCCTTCTTCTTTTGTAAGAATATCCATCCCCACTTTGATGACACCCAGAGAAGTATACAGATGAGAACGCATAAAGTTCGCAAGATTGAACTTTGTTTCCGGTGTTCTTATCACCATCGGTCTTCCTTTTTCCACTCCTGTGATCGGCTCTCCTGCATAGTTGCCGTAAGAAAGGATTCCGCCGCAATCAACATCACCTTCCAGTGCTTTGTTATAAAGCGTTGCATACATCTGATTTATATCCACATCTGCACCGATACTATCCGCAAACTCCTTAAACAGACCTACCCAGGCATTCAGATCTGTTGTGCCGTTATTCGAATGAACCATTGCAACCAGGCTTCCGTCCGGAGTCGTAACCATATCAATCTCCGTATGCAGCTTTTTCAGAGGCTTCTCCAGAACTACCATAGAGAAGAATGAAGTTCCCGCGGAAATATTACTGGTACGCTGAGCAACACTGTTGGTAGCCACCATTCCGGTTCCTGCATCCCCTTCTGGTGCACAGACCGGGGTACCCGCTTCCAGATTGCCGGACTCATCCAACATGCGGGCTCCCTTTTCTGTCAGTACTCCCGCCGGCTCTCCTGCAACTCTGACTTGTGGAAGAATGTCTCGTAACTTCCATGAATACATCTTATCCGCCACCAGGTTGTCAAACTTCTGAACCATCTCTTCATCATAATCCTTTGTGGCCATATCAATCGGGAACATGCCGGACGCATCTCCGACTCCCAGAACCTTCTCGCCAGTCATCTGCCAATGAATATATCCGGCAAGAGTCGTCATATATGCAATATCCTTTACATGATCCTGTTCATCCAGAATCGCCTGATACAGGTGCGCAATGCTCCATCTGAGCGGGATGTTATACTGGAACAGATCAATCAGCACTTCCGCTGCCGCCCCCGTGTTGCTGTTTCTCCACGTAGCAAATGGTGCAAGAAGATTGTCCTCTTTGTCAAATGCCATATACCCGTGCATCATAGCACTGAATCCGATTGCGCCCAGCTTTTTAATGGAAACTTTATATTCCTCCTGTACATTCTTTGCAAGATCCCGGTAACTGTCCCTGATTCCTATCCAGATATCATCCAGTGTGTACGTCCAGATGCCATTTTCAAACCGGTTCTCCCAGCTGTGGCTTCCGGATGCGATTGGATTATGGTTTTCATCAATCAGCACAGACTTGATTCTGGTAGACCCCAACTCAATTCCCAGAAACGCTTTTCCGCTCTCAATCACTTCTTTTACATTGCTCATATCTGCTTTCCTCCTGTTATCTCCGATATGAATTATTTACCTGGCTGTCCATAATAGGCATTCGCGCCATGTTTTCTATAATAATGCTTATCCTGCAGTTCCTGCGGCGCCGGCTGGTTCTGTGGATTGATCATCTCACAGCGCGCTGCCATCTTCGCAACTTCTTCCAGTACGACCGCATTATGCACTGCCTCATGGGCATCTTTTCCCCACGTAAACGGGCCATGATTCTTACAAAGCACTGCCGGAGTTGCAATATAATCCAGCCCCTTCTGTTCAAATTCGTCTGCGATCAGAATACCTGTATTCTTCTCGTATGCTTCTTCTATCTCTTCTCTTGTAAGATTTCGTACACATGGAACCTCTCCATACAGATAATCTGCATGCGTCGTACCATAGCACGGAATTCCTCTTCCCGCCTGCGCCCAGCTGGTCGCCCACGAAGAATGTGTATGTACAATCCCTCCGATGTCCGGGAATCTATTGTAAAGTACCACATGGGTTTCTGTATCAGAAGACGGATTATAATCACCTTCCACTCTCTTTCCATTCAGATCCACAACTACCATATCTTCCGGTTTCAATTTGTCATATTCCACTCCGCTTGGCTTGATGACGAATAATCCGGATTCCCGGTCAATCCCGCTTACATTTCCCCAGGTAAATGTCACCAGACCATATTTCGGGAGAAGCATATTGGCTTCATATACTTCCTGTTTTAATTTTTCAAGCATCTTTCCCGCCCCTTTCTTCACACTAAAATTCCCGCTTGAACAGCTACATATTCACGAAATTCTTTTTCATCTCTGCCTTCCGGAAGAATCTCATATTTATCATAATATTCTTCCACCAAGGTGTCAATATCTGCCTGGGGCACTGCATTTACGACTTCTACAATCTCATTGACCCGATACTGCCATATATGCCATGTTGCTTTTCTTTCCTTTGTTATAAAGTTTTATTTTTTAATTTGGTTGAATATTTTTACTTGACAGAATATTAACGCAGTATATTAGAATTCATATATTGATTCTTGGTCTTTTTTATAATATTATATAGTCATGATTTATATTATATATATCAATGTTTTATACAAGGAGTCTGGACATGAGCGAAATTGATTTCTCAAAAGTAGGATTAAAAATGAAACAGCTAAGAAATGAGAGAGGCATCACCCAGGAGCAGGTTGCCAGAGATCTTGAATGTACTGTTCCATTCGTCAGCAACGTGGAAAATAACCGCGCAAAGCTGAATCTTAGAGTTCTGCTTTATTACTCTAAGCTTTGTAATGTGTCTGTTGATACGATTCTGGACGCCGGCAGAGATCTTCCTCCTCTGAGCGAAAAAGAACAGCAGCAGAATGATGAACTCCTCAGCATTTTTCGCAGATTCTCTGTAGAAGAGAAAGAAAAAATCATTAAAACACTAAGAATCTGGCAGGAAGATTAACTTCCTGCCAGATCTTTCTTTCCTTTATTCTCTATTTTTCTTTTAAATGAAGAATTCTCTGATTGCTGCTTCCGCGGAACACCAGCGTTATATCCTTTAGTTCTTCTACAAATTTACCATCTACCAAAACATCAATATAAGAGAGCATTTCTTCCGTTACTTCTGTATAGACCTTTCCTCCCGGAATCATATCTACATCATACAGATATCCACTATAGCACCAGATGTCTTTCTTCGGATATGTTTCACGGATCCGTTTTAATAGCTTCACCAGTTCCACCTGATTCTCCGGCTCAAAAGGTTCTCCTCCCAGAAGCGTAAATCCCTGTATAAAATCTGGTTTCAGCAGACGGATGATCTCTTCTTCCGTTTCTTTTGTATATGGGTTACCATACTGAAAATCCCATGTCTCCGAATTAAAGCATCCCTTACAGTGGTGCCGGCATCCGGATACAAACAGACTGACACGTACGCCCGGTCCGTCCGCAATATCACATTCTTTTATATTTCCGTAATGCATAGACTCCCTCCTTTTCAATTTCTGTAACCTGTCATTATCCGTCACCATTTGTCACACAGACTAATTTTCTCCAATCATCATCCGGATAATCTCTGCATTCGTTTCTTTCATGCCATCTTTTCCGAGACGCCCGATATTATGTATCGTTGCCTCTACCCCTTTGGTCACGATACCGTCTCCTGCATAGAACTGCTGTCCCTGAAGAAACATGTGATATCCCAGGATGCCCGCATCCACCGATGCAGCAATCTTGGCTGCACAGGATGCCTTCGCTCCATCACACACCATACCGGATACGATTGCCAGAGCATTGACCACTGTATGAATTACCTCTTCATAGCCTCCTCCACACAGATACGCAATTCCGGCTCCTGCCGCCGCTCCGGCACTTACTGCACCACAATATGCCGACAGTCTGCCAATTCCCGTCTTCTGATGAATCGCAATCAGATTCGAAAGTGCCAGTGCACGATAAGTTTTTTCCTCTCCTGCATTCAACTCTTTTGCATATTCCAGAACCGGAAGAGAACAGGTCATTCCCTGATTGCCACTTCCGGCATTGATAATGACCGGAAGCTCGCACCCGTTCATCCTTGCATCAGACCCTGCCGCCGCACGTGCCTTCGCCCGGTTTCTTACATCATCACCGTACATAGACAGGAGCACACTTCCGATATTCGCACCGTAATCCCCACGCAGACCTTCCTCTGCAATCGCCGTATTATACTCTATCTGTCTGCTCAGGACTTCCCGGATATCCTCTATATCTACTGTATTAATAAAATCCCAGATTGTCTCTACATCCAGAAGACTTCTGTCTGTCAGTCCTTCTTCAGACTCTCCCTCTACCGGAATATCGAGAACGATTTCCCCATTCTTCTCGATGCGCACAATATTCGTATGATAATTAGCAATTCGCACCTTCGCACTGGAAGCTCCCTTATACACTTCTATTATAATATCAAATACGATCCCGTTGTCGATAAAGTCTACTGTAATCTCTGTCTGTCCCAAAAACTCTGCAATCTGATTTCTTTTTTCTTCGCTTACTTCAGAAATGACTTCCAGCTCCTTTTCGGCCTCCCCTGCAACAATTCCTGCTGCCGCTGCTGCCGGTATCCCTTTCAGATGATTCGTATTAGGCACAATCACACTTTTTACATTTTTTATAATACTTCCACTGGCACCTATCCACATACGATCCGGTATTTCCCCTAATACTTCTCTCGCCTTTGCTGCCGCATAAGCCAGCGCAATTGGTTCCGTGCACCCCATTGCCGGAATCAGCTCCTCCTTCAATATCTGAACATATGCCTGATATTTTTCATCCGTTCGATTCATTTTGATCCTCCTTGACATAGATTATTACAAGAAATTCATTCACTCTGACTGTGATTCATTCTTATCTGCTTTTATTATAACTGGAAATCATGATACGGGGAAGGGTTACTTTTTCTTATGCGACAAGAGCCCATCCCATAAACAATGGCATGAGCTCTTTCTATATAAGTTTCTATATCCCTTTATGCTTCAGCTTTACAGATGCAACACTCTCTCCTTGATCTCCTGCGTACGTCCCTGATTCCAGAATTGTGTTCCAATATATCCACAGGTCCTGCGGGCAACGAACATCTTGTCCTGATTCTGGTTACCACAGTTCGGGCATTCCCAGATCAGTTTTCCGGATTCATCCTCTTTAATCAGGATCTCTCCGTCATAACCGCAGCATTCACAGTAATCGCTCTTCGTATTCAGTTCTGCATACATAATATTATTATAAATATACTGCATTACAGACAATACTGCCGGTATGTTATTCTGCATATTCGGCACTTCAATATAGCTGATCGCGCCTCCCGGAGACAGCTTCTGGAAGTCGGCCTCAAACTTCAGCTTCTTAAATGCATCAATCTGTTCTGCCACATGTACATGATAGCTGTTGGTAATATAATTTTTATCCGTTACACCCGGAATGATTCCAAATCTCTTCTGCAGACACTTTGCAAATTTATATGTCGTAGATTCCATCGGGGTTCCGTATACAGAATAACTGATGTTCTCGGCTTCTCTCCATTCTTTACACTTGTCATTCAGTCTCTGCATTACCTGCATTGCAAATGGTTTCGCTTCCGGATCTGTATGAGATTTTCCAAGCATACGTACACACATCTCATAGAGTCCTGCATAGCCCAGCGAAATCGTAGAATACCCATTGTATAAAAGGCGATCTATCTTCTCACCCTTTTTCAGCCTTGCCAATGCACCATTCTGCCACAAAATCGGTGCCACATCAGATACTGTTCCAAGCAGACGCTCATGTCTGCAGCGAAGTGCGCGGTGACACAGCTCCAGACGCTCATCCAAAATCTCCCAGAACTTCTCCATATCTCCTTCCGCGGAGCACGCCACATCCACCAGATTGATCGTAACAACTCCCTGATTGAATCTTCCGTAGAACTTATGACCTCCGTTCGGATCCATCTGCGTATCTTCTACCGTCAGGAAAGAACGACATCCCATACAGGGATATACTTCCCCCTGCTTCAGTTCCTTCATGATCTTTGCAGATATGTAATCCGGAACCATACGCTTTGCAGTACATTTTGCCGCAAGCTCTGTCAGATACCAGTACTTGGAATCCTCTGTAATATTATCCTCATCCAGAACATAGATCAGTTTCGGGAATGCCGGTGTAATCCATACACCTTTTTCATTCTTAACGCCCTGCATTCTCTGAAGCATCACTTCCTCAATGATCATTGCAAGATCATCGCGGGTTCTTCCTTCCGGTACTTCATCCAGATACATAAACATCGTTACAAACGGTGCCTGTCCATTACAGGTCATCAATGTGATCAGCTGATACTGTATCGTCTGGATTCCGCTCTTAATCTCATCCTTCAATCTGCGCTCTGTCACTTTGTTAATGATATTCTCATCCAGATTCTCACCGCATTCTTCGCGTTCAATAATCACATTTTTACGGATCTTCTGACGGCTGATATCAACAAACGGCGCGAGATGTGCCAGTGTAAAAGACTGTCCACCATACTGGTTACTTGCGACCTGAGCAACGATCTGTGTCGTTACATTACATGCTGTAAAAAAGCTGTGTGGTTTTTCGATCATAGTCTCACTGATCACAGTACCGTTCTGAAGCATATCCTCCAGATTGATCAGATCACAGTTGTGCTCCTTCTGCGCAAAATAATCGGAATCATGAAAATGAATGATTCCTGCCTCGTGTGCACGTACAATCTCCTCCGGGAGCAGCACACGTCTGGAAAGGTCTTTGCTCACTTCACCTGCCATGTAATCCCGCTGTGTAGAATTGATGACCGGATTTTTATTGGAATTTTCCTGATTCACTTCTTCGTTCATATGCTCCAGAAGAGAGAGGATCCCGTTATCTGTTGTATTGGACTTACGGGTCAGCTCACGTTTATAACGATAACGTACATACTTCTGTGCGACCTCATAGCCTCTCATCTCCATAATTCCGGTCTCGACCATATCCTGGATATCCTCCACATTCACTGCATGGGTGGATCTCTGAATCTGCTGTGCAACATTCTCCGCAACCGCCATGATCTGATATTCATTCATCTGATAAAGCTTATCCACTTCACCGTTTGCGGCTTTGATTGCATTGATAATCTTATTCAGATCAAACTTTACTTCCTCGCCATTTCTCTTAATTACATTCGTTTTTACCTCAATATTCATATCTGTCCCTCACTTATATCTGCTGACAATATCATAGGTGCTCTTCCTTTCACACCACCAAATATTGTTTCCAACCGATCAGTTCCGCACAACATCTAGTGCATATACTATGATACCCCATAATCATCAAAAATAAAAGAGGAAATTTAACAAAATTAAATATTCGTAATATAACACAATTTTGCATTCTATTTTTTATCCAATTCTAATAATTCTTTTTTCTATTCTGTAATTGATCTAACAATCGGTCTGCAATCTCTTCTATCTGATCAAATCTCATTACCGGTTCATCATATATCTCACTTTCCCAGTCCGTCACGATCAGAAAACGCCCCTTTGGATTCGATACCGGCATTTTTGATATTTCTTTTCTGATCACTTCAATCTTGGAGTGCTCGCTTTCTTTCATTCCCTCAATCAGAATCACATCTGCCTCCGGAAACATACGAATCAGCTCTTTCAGCTTTTCCCCGGTTCCTGTTTTATGCACAAAAATCCGATGTGCAGAAAACACAGCCGTTCCGTATGCCCCTGCTTCTTTCATTTGGAAACTGTCCGTACCTTTTATATCACATTCAAAATCATGACCATCATGCTTGATCACCGCCGTTTTCAGACCTCTGGCTGTAAGATTTTTTACCAGCCCGGTAAGAAGTGTCGTTTTTCCGGAATTTTTTACACCACATACCGCAGCAATCATCTGTTTTTTTCTTTCTATTTCCATCTCTTCTCCTGATTTCACCGGATTCGTATTTTCCGATATTCTTCTATTGTATTGATATTTCGAATCATCTGTTCATACTCCGGCTTTCCGGATACGTCTACATACACGATATCCATTTTTGCAAGCGCATCTCTCAACCGATAGTTTCCTGACTCAAGCTGCTCTTCCAGAACTGTCAGGATACGTTTTCTGTAGATTGCCGCCAGTGGGTGTATTCTGCCTTTACACAGCGGCACTGCTCCATCATGGTCCGCTATATGTTTTTCAAGCAGCACATACAATTCCGATTTTAAAAACGGCATATCGCACGCTGCCACCATCAAAAGCTCCGATTCACAAGCACAAAGTCCCGCATGGATCCCGGCAATGGGACCACATCCCGGATATTCATCCATAACCACCCGACACTCCTCATAATTCGCATGGATATCCCTTCCATACGAAATCCACAGTCGATCTGCCTGCGGCTTCATTTCTCTTGTTAATCGATCCATAAAAGTCTCCTCTTCCATCTGAAGAAAACCTTTATGCTTTCCTCCCATACGCGTGCTCTTTCCGCCCGCCAATATTAATCCGTCCATAATACACCTCAAACTGTAACCCATTTTATCGCTTTTTGTCAGACAGGTCAACCAGACAAATAAAAGCAGCCCATTTCAAAAAACCTTGTTTTTTCGCCTCCTCTGTGCCATGATAGATACCAGAAAGGGGAATACAGACTATGGTTGAGTTAAACGACAAAGCGATTGACTATATGAAGCGTCTGAATTTTAAAGATATTGTACTCAATATTGAAGAAATATCCAGCTGATGCGCCCCTCCTCGTCTGGAGATATTAGTAGATTTTACTAATAAAAGTCAACAGGAATTAACAGAACAGGGGTATATCTTCGATAACAGCATCCTCGGAAAGGTATATTACAAGCCGGAAGGGATAGAGGTATGCGGTCAGATCCATGTAAATTACATGGAATATCCCTGGCTCAGCTATTTCGAAACCGAGGGGATCCGAATGAAAAAAGGATAACAGAAAGACGCTGCATTCAGGCGTCACCCATCTCTATCTCCAGGATCTCCTCGATTGTTATCCGGGTACCATCTTCCATCACAAGAATATGTTCATATTCTTTCATCCTCTGTACTCTTCCTGTAACACGTACATACACACCTCCGTCTTTTTTCTGATCCGGCACAAAATAAGTCACTGTAATTGCCGGGTGCTCCCGAATCCATCCTTTTAACCGTAAAAGCTTCTGATTAATCCGTTCTTTTTCATATTCATCCAGATCTACACGGCTGGCCGTCTCTCTGGCCGTCTCCCGTATTGCATCCCCATATCCTGTCAAAGCCTGAAACGGTGCAAACTGTGCCGCTCTTGCAGCCACCTGCATCTGCGGATGCCTATCCGATATATGATGGATCTGATGAATAATATCCCTGTAATCATTTTCTTCGCTGCGCATATCCTTTTTCTCCTGTCATCACGCTTTATGACCGCCGATCTGGTTATTTCTTTCAATTGTCATGGCGCCTTCTTCTAGGTTCATTCCCTTCAGAATCGCATTCTTTCCGAATCGCTTTTTTATATAAAGCACCGTTTCCTGCATCTTCCTTTCTTTCTCAAGCGCTTTCTCCTCTTCCGCTCTTTTTTCCCGCTGTCCCATATAATCTGTAAAAAGATTCAACTGCTCATAGGTTTCTTTTTCACCCGCAAGAGCTTCATCTATCACATGATTCGCCGTAAGATATATTCTTCTCACCAGAAGTTTCCTGTCGACAATTCTCTCATACAGAGGTATGACTGCATCCATGATCACTCTTGTAGATGAAGTATGACTGTCCAGATTCACTGTTCCATGTGCATGCTTCGGTACCGTTCTTCCGTAATGATCCGTCTTCACCTTCCCCCGGTACGCTTTTTTCTTCTTTTCCGTATTCAAATTCTCAATATCATATCCGACTGTCAACACAATCTGATCCGTTACCAGACGCCTGTCTACCAGATCCAGCACCAGCAGATCTGTCATCTCTCGCACGATTAATCGAGCTTTCTCATAATCGTAAGGCCGCTGCAGAACCTGCCCGGATCCCACACTGTTATTCTCCGGCTGGTATGCCTTGACGTCCGCAATGGTACAGGGTTCCCATCCCCAGGCATGATCAATCAACAGTTCCGCATTCACACCAAAGGTCTGATATAACAGATCTTCATTATAATATTCCGATGGCCTGCCAATGGAACATCTTGCTACATCTCCCATCGTATACAGGCCACGCTCTTCCAGCTTCTTTGCGTATCCCTTCCCCACTCTCCAGAAATCCGTAAGCGGCCTGTGCGACCACAAAAGCTCCCTGTATGACATCTCATCCAGCTCCGCAATCCTCACTCCATTCTGATCCGGTTCAATACGCTTCGCCACAATATCCATGGCAACCTTGCTCAGATACAGATTCGTTCCAATCCCTGCCGTTGCTGTAATCCCTGTTGACGCCAGTATATCATGTATGATCCTCTGCACAAGCTCCCTGGCTGACATCCGATAAGTCCCCAGATAATTCGTCACATCCATGAACACCTCATCAATGGAATATACATGAATATCCTCCGGCGCCACATATTTCAGATAAATATCGTAAATACGCGCACTGTATGTCATATAAAGTGCCATCTGCGGAGGAGCCACAATATAATCCACTGCAAGAGCCGGTGACGTTTCCAACTCCTGCACATCATCCGACACTCCCTGAAACACTCCACCTGAAATCCCGCACCTTCGTCTTGCATTGATCTCCTTTACCTTCTGTACAACTTCAAACAGCCTTGCCCTTCCCGGAATCCCGTAGGCTTTCAAAGAAGGGGATACTGCAAGGCAGATCGTTTTCTCTGTGCGGCTCTTATCCGCCACTACAAGATGGGTTGTCAACGGATTACGCCCTCGCTCTACACATTCCACAGACGCATAAAAAGATTTCAAATCAATCGCTATATAGACCCTGTTTGTTTCCATTATACCCCTTCTTTTTTCGAACTTATGTTCGTTTTTCATTTCAATTATATCGAACTTATGTTCGTTTTTCAAGTGGAAAATATATGGAATATCTCTGTACATAAGACCAGCTTTTGCGCTATACTGAAAAAAACAAAAAATATGGAGGATCATATGGACTTATTGCTGAATACACAGGAAGAACTTCACCGCATTGAAATATATAATGAATATCTGAAAAAGATCCCGGAATTACTGAAGCAGCTGGAAACTGTCGAAAACATGTACCAGAAAGCTGTTCTTGAAGAATCCATGCTGAAGGGAAAAGATATGGAAGACCGCAGTGTCATGTTGTATGCCGATCGTCTGAAGCGCATTAGAAAGCAATGTGAAGAACGGGCCCTGGACATCAGGCAGCAATGCCGCCTGATCTTTGAATTAAAGGCCCGGATAGAAACTGAAAGTCACGCTCTGCAGGCTTTAATGCCCTGACTTTCTCTCCTGAATTTCTTTGACAATGTTATTATACGACTTCCGGTTCAGGCGATAGAAGAATAACACCAGTGCGGTGAACATCCACAGGATTCCCGGGATCGTCGTGAAAGAATGCTTCATAACTGCCAGAACCGTATCATTTTGCTGAACATTAGCGACATATCCACATGCCCCAAGCGCTGCTGCCAGGACGGAAGTTCCTATTGCCATTCCCACTTTATTTCCAAGGGAGATAAATGCATACTGAAATCCGTCATTTCGCAGACCGGTTTTCCATTCACCATATTCAACACAGTCCGGAATGATCGCATAGATGGCCGTATTAAATCCAGAAAAGAAAAACTGCGCCAGACAGGAGAACACATAAAACGGTATCGGCGAACTTCCTGCACTAAAGAAATACATAATAAACATACTGATCCCGGTCAACAGGGCAAATACAGACGCTGCACGACCTTTGTTATTTGTCAGTTTAAACAGCGGAGGAAAGCACGCTGCTCCGATAATGGAAGGAATGATGATGCACAGTGAATACGTACTGAATAATGCTTTGCTGCCTTCCACATAGGTAAAATAATACAGAGCATCTGCATTTCTTCCATAAAGAGTCACACCAAACAGGAACTGTCCTGCAACAGCGATCAGATATGGTCTGTTCTTCATCACTGCAGCCAGCTGTACTTTCAGGGAAATCTTCTGTTTTTCCGGTATCTCGACCGTCTCTTTTGTTTTTGCAAAGCAGAAAATATGACATGCCGCAAAGATACATCCATAGATGACCGCCACCAGAAGATACCCTCTTTTATCATTGCCATTTCCCAGTGCCGCAATCAGAGGAACTGTAACGATATTAATGATTCCGATTGCAATCATGGCACTGACGGAGCGAAATGTATTGATCTTCGCACGCTCTTCTATGTTCTGTGTCATCGCTCCACATAAGGTTCCATAAGGAATATTGACACAGGTATATCCCAGAACCAGAATACAATATGTAACTGCCATATACACAATCTTGGCAGTGGATGACCATTCCGGATGTGCCCAGAAGGACAGCATCAGAACCAGAGCTGTAAGAGGAGCCCCAATGAGAAGCCATGGCCGGTATCGTCCCCATCTGGTATGCGTCTTGTCGCTCAATGCACCGATCACCGGATCATTAATGGCATCCCAGAATCTTGAGAACAGCATCAGCGCCGCAACCGCACTCATACTGATTCCAAATACATCTGTATAAAAAATCATCAAAAAGTTTCCAACAAACATCCAGCTGAAATTACAGCCCACGTCACCCATACCATATGCAACCTTACTGATCAAGGGTACTTTTATATTCGTCTCTTTATTCTCCATGACATCCCTGCCTCCATCGTAATTACTGTTTAAAATCCATCTTTTTATTCTGCTATCTGAATCACTGCTTTTACAATATCTGCCTTATTATTCACACTGTAATCCATCGCCTTCTGTACTTCATCCAACGGGAAAATATCTGTAACGATCCCTTTTAAATTAACTTTTCCGGATGCTACCGCATCGATCGCCATCGGATAAATATGGCGATAACGGAATACCGTCTTAAATGTAAGCTCTTTATCTAACACCAGACTCATAGGAAGTGTCATTTCACCTGATTTACTGTACCCGACCAGAACAATATTGGAACCCTTTTTTGCCATGTGAATTGCCTGTCTGGTCGTAATCTCCGTGCCGGCCGTCTCAATCACAAGATCCATGCCTTTTCCGTCTGTCAACCGGCGCACTCGCTCAAGCACATCTTCCTTTGCTCCATTGATCACTCCGGAAGCTCCCAGCTCCATTGCTTTCTCCAGACGTTTCTGCATCACATCAACGACATAAACTTCCGATACTCCTCTTGCCTTCAAAGCCATCATTGATACCAGACCGATACACCCGGCTCCCATTACGACAGCTTTCTGTCCCAGATGGGCATCTCCCTGGATTGCCGCATGAAAACCGACTGCCAGCGGCTCAATCAGTGCACCTTCCAGCGTGCTTACATTTTCCGGCAGCTTAAAGCAAAGATCTGCCTCATGCGCTACATACTCCTGGAACACCCCATCTACCGGAGGTGTTGCAAAGAACACAACATCCGGACACAGATTGTATTTTCCCTGTTTGCAGAATTCACAGTGACCACATGTTTTTCCGGGTTCCAGCGCAACTCTGTCTCCGATCTTCAGATGGCTGACATTCTCTCCAACTTCTACGACTGTCCCACCCGGTTCATGTCCGAGCACAAACGGTGGCTTTACTACATAATCTCCGATTGCTCCCGTTTCGTAATAATGCAGATCCGAACCACAGATACCGACATATTCCAATTTTACCAGCACTTCATCTGCTTTCGGCTTCGGGATATCCCTTTCTTCAAATCCCATTTTTCCAATCCCGTTCATAACTGCAACCTTCATCTTACCTTCCACTTTTCTTTCCTCCTGTATCCTTTCTTTTTATTAAATACTTTATTAAATAGTTTTATTATGTATCTTTATATTAGTTTTTGAATCAACATTTGTCAACCAAAAGTATTGTTACATTCTGTTTTTTGTCGATACTCACTATTTTATCCCCCCTGTTTTTGTGCATTTTACCAAAAACAAGTTTCGTGAAATAAAAAAAGACTGGAACAAGATCGGGATTATACATCCCTGTCTTACTCCAGTCTCTGTATTCTATATTCCATTATATCTGTTCAATAAACGTTTCTATTACATACAACGCAGCTCCAAGTGCCGCCGCCCCTGTTTTATAATTACATACTTTTACAAACCGTCCATCCTCTGAAAACGTATTCCTGTCTGCCACCTTTTTTCGTATCTCCAGAATATGATCTTCCAGATAACTTCCCACATATCCCCCCAGAACAATGTCATAATCAAATACCATATGAAGATTATTGACTGCGATTGCCAGATAATCGGTATATCGTTCCCACACACCTATATATTCCTGTCTGCCCTGCTCCAGACCGACAAAAAAATCTCCCAGCTTTTCTCCCGCAATTTCATTCAGCCTCTTTGCAGAACAATAAGAATCCAGACATCCCGCCTTCCCACAGTAGCAGGGAATTCCATCTGGAACGATCGTCATGTGGCCAACCTCACCGCAGCGAAACTCATCTCCGTAGACAAGACGGTCATCACTGTACAATGCACCTCCTACCGTATTGCTGAGGGACAGATAGAAAAAACACCTCTTTTCTTCTGCCTGAATCCCTTCCGCATATGCCCCGGCATTCGCATCATTCAAAAAGAAGCACGGATATGGAAAATATCGTTCCACCTCCCGAAACGACAATGTCTTCACGTCCAGTGCGTGAGAATTGGTGATTGCCTCCTTCCTCAGATCTACAATTCCCGGGAACGAAATACCAATTCCCAGTATTCTTTCCTTCTCCGCACGGCTTTTCTCAAGAAATTCTTCTAATTGTGTATTTACACCGTGAAAATAAGCTTCACTTTTATCAAATGGATCATATATCCGTTCATAATTCAGGATCTCCCCCTTAAGGTTCGTCAACAATAATCCAATGTGATTCCTGGTAATATCAAGACCGACTGCAAGCCTGGAATTTTCCTCAATTGACAGAGCCTTTGCCTTTCTTCCCCCGGTAGATTCCAGTTCTCCTCGCTCTACAATCAAGCCCATTTCTATCAATTCTTTCGTATTCTGAGTTACTGTCGGGAGGCTCAGTTTTAATTCATATGCAATATCCGGATTCGACACCACCTTACACTTACGCACATAACGATAGATTCGATTTCGGTTTTTCCTCTTTACCTCCATATTTGTATTCTTCACTTTTGCCATACTCCTTCCGGACACCACTTTATTAAAGTGTTTTTTTTAGTATATCACCATCCATTTGTAATTACAAGGTGGCAATCCTGCACGGTTTTAATCATATTCCCAGCAGTTCCGCTGGATTTTTCACCATCATCTGCCGGATCTCTTTTTCAGACAGACCGGATTCATACAGCTTTTTGGCATACATTTTCATGCCTTCTGCCGGATCCGGGCTTTTTATCTGTCCCAGATCCGAAGAAAGAAGAATCCTGTTCGTGCCTGCCTTTTGTATGCTTTTCAGAATCTCTTCCCAGGAACACAGCCCGTAATAAGATGTATAAAAACAGTGTTCCAGCATGGCTCCACATGCAAGATACTCCTGCTGAAGACTCAGATCCGCATTTGTAATCGGAAAAGATACATGACTTACAATCATCCTTCGGACTCCCATGGATGCTGCTGTCTTAAGAAGCGCCAGACTTTCAGTCGGGGACAGATGCCCGGTTGCAAGGATCATATCCTGCTCCTGAATCTGCCTCAATACAGGATAAACCTCCGGTATCAGCTTCTGGTTCTCATCCAGGATACGGATCTTTCTTCTTCGTCCAGGCTGTTCATTTCCCCCGCCCAGATTTTCATTCGAATGATCCTTTTTATATTCCGCATCACCAAAAGCATCCACCGTAGGGAACCAGACAATCTTTCCTCCCATTTTCCCACAGGCATATACGGCAGCCTCATTCAGGCCTCCCACGGCATCATTCAATACAATTCCACCATATACCTTTACAGAAGGAACCATTTCCGCCACAACCGCCGCCCGCGCACTGGTATCTCCATGATGGCATTTACTGACATATCCGCACATTCCGGCTTGCTGATACTGCCGGGCAAGCTGAACATCCGTATATTTTCTCATAACGATATCCGGCCCGGCATGTACATGAAGATCTATCGAACCCTGAATCAACGCTTTTCCTATATCCATAAGTTTCCTCCATATTCTATGCAAAAAAAGGAATCACCGCCCCCGAAGCTCTAAGTCTTCAAAAACAGTGATTCCTAAGTGCGCGATCAGGGGCTCGAACCCTGGACACCCTGATTAAGAGTCAGGTGCTCTACCAACTGAGCTAATCGCGCATATTCCCTTTTCAGTTACATTCTCCGTAACGACAAGTGTTATTATATAATATGAATTTCAAAAATGCAAGTGTTTTTTATTATATTTTCATATTTTTTTCTTCTCTTTCATATATTTAGAGGGGGAGGTACATATATGAATCATTTACGAAAATATTATAACAAAAAAGAATTGCCTTATATAGCTGTCACCGCAGCACTCGGTACTCTGAATCATTTTCTTTACCATCTGTCAGGACATTCTGCCCTTGTAGCTCTGTTCTGCCCAATCAATGAATCCGTCTGGGAACATACGAAGCTTTTATTCTTTCCTTTCCTTTTTCTGTCCGTCTGGCGATATGCGCATAGGCGAAAGTCTTTCTCTGCATTTTTTTATTCCCGTTTTCTTGCAGTACTCTGTGGAATGGGATTTATAATCGCAGCATTCTATACATACACCGGTATTCTCGGAATGCATTTTCTTGTTGCAGACATTCTGATCTTCTTTGTAAGTATCCTGATCAGTCATGTTTATGCTTCTTATTTTTATGTTCTTCTTCTGACTTCAAAACATGCCGCCCGTCATATCTCTCCTCTGCCTTACAGCAATGTGTGTATCCTGTGGATGATTGCAATACTGCTTTTCTTTATCTTCACCTGCTATCCACCCAATCTTCCTCTATTTTATCCAATCTTCTGAATTCTTTGTGTTTTTTTTCGCAAAGTGTAGTATAATCAGTTTAACTTTATTGCGTTACACTAAGAGAGGAGGGTTTCATATGACTCATGAACCTGTTATCTGTAAAATAGAACATCACGCCATGATGTTTGCATTTCTTGCAAAACATGCAATCGAAGAGTGCGGAGAAAAAGGAAAGGATGCCATACTTGCAGGCATGACCACTTACGGAAATGAACGTGGTGCCAGAATGGCTGCAAATGCTCTGGCACACGGAGATGAACTGAATACGATGACCAATCAGGCCTATGGCGAATGGAAGCCGGACTATGACGGACAAATGGAATTCGGCATGTTGAGAACCGAACCCACTCTGCAGACCTATATTTCCAGATGCGCCTGGTGTGAAGCCTGGAAGAAGCATGATATTACCGACTATGGAAAATACTACTGCGTAAATGTTGACAACGCAGTATATCAGGGATTTCGAAAGGATTTCGTCTGTACTCCGACATCCACCTCATTAAGCTGGGGCGGAGAACGCTGCGAATTTGACTGGGGACACCCTCTGTCTTCTGAAGAAGTGGATGCTCTCGCTGCCAAGAAAAAAGAGCTTGGAACTTCCTGCATGAAAGATTTCAACTATCACACTGCACATTTGAAACACACCATCTGCAAGACATTACTGGACTCCTTTGGTCAGAAAGGTCAGGAGATCATAGATCTTGCTCTCACCGATTACGTTCACACATTTGGCCGGGAGTATCTGGATGTTCTTGACGGTGTGTATCCTGCGGATTAGACAGTATATTTAAAGTTATTTACAGATTACTTCAGGAGGTACTTCGTACTGTGAACACGAATAACGATGACAAAAACATAATTGCCGGATGGCTCGATGCACATCAGCCTGAACTGATTGATGTTGCAGATTACATATATGCTCACCCGGAACTTGCTTATAAAGAAACACTTTCTTCCAGATGTCTTGCCGATTATCTGGAGCATCAGGGCTTCCGGATCACCTGGAAAACCGCCGGTATTGATACTGCATTTACCGCGGAGTGGGGAAACAAAAAGCCTGTACTTGGATTTCTTGCCGAATACGACGCACTTGCTAATCTCGGACATGCCTGTGGACATAATCTACTTGGAACTGCCGTTGCTGCTGCTGCCTGTGCGTTAAAAGAAGATATGACAGCAAATAATACACCGGGAACCATACGTGTCTATGGCTGCCCTGCGGAGGAGATCATGTCCGGAAAGATCGTAATGAATAACCAAGGTGTATTTGATGACCTGGACGTCGCTGTCACCTGGCATCCGTTCGACCGAAACCGTATCAGCAATGATATCTGGCAGTCGCAGGATATCAAAAATTATCGTTTTCGCGGAGTCAGCGCACATGCATCCAAAGCACCGGAAAATGGTCGAAGTGCACTGGACGCTGCAGAACTCATGAACATCGGAGTCAATTATCTGCGTGAACATGTCCCTTCCGATGTGCGGATGCACTACGCGTACATTGATAACGGTCAGCCGGCTAACGTCGTTCCCGACTTCGCCATGACCAACTACTTTATCCGTTCCAGTCTTCGCGCCCGTACAGAAGATGCGAGCCGGCGCGTTGATAACTGCGCAAAAGGAGCTGCACTTATGACTGATACCTCTGTAGACATCGAATTAGTCAAAAGCTGCAAAGAGATGAAAGTCAATCGCGTACTCACTGAACTCTATTACGATGCCATGACCCGTATTCCGACTCCGGAATATACTGTGGAAGAACTGGACTTCGCAGCAAAGATCACGGAAGAAGCCGGATTGCAGAATAATGGGCACTATTTCGAAGGACTGGAACCGTTGGAAGCCGAACCTGTTCCCATCTCCATCGGCACCGACGCATCCGAGGTCAGTCACACCGTTCCACTTATTACACTCAGTGCTGCCACCATGTGCAAAGGTACTCCGCTGCATCACTGGGCAGCTGCGAAACAGGCAGGCATGAGCATTGGTCAGAAGGGTATGATGTATGTAGCAAGATGCATGGCAGAAGGAACAAAATTATTACTTGAGACACCCGGAAGCATAGAAAAAGCCTGGGCATTTCATAAAGGGACAGGGCATTTTTAATTTGGGACGGAGGATTTTTTAATATTCCCCGTCCCCACCACTTATCCACATTATCCACAAAGGAGGTTCATAACTATGGTTACAAAAAAAATTGGTATTATCGGCTGCGGCAATATGGGGGGTGCGATTCTTTACGGAGCACTGGAAAGCGGCGTTCTCCCGAAAGAAAACGCTTATGTTTATGACATCAATCCTGCAATGATGGAAAAAGCAAAAGGATGGGGTGTCAATCTTGCAACAGACGATGAAGATCTCTGCAAAAAAAGTGATATTATTCTTCTCGCTGTAAAACCGCAAAATGCCGCGGAAGCTCTTTCTCAGTGTAAAAAGGCATTAGATGATAAAGCAATGATGTCTATTGTTGCAGGAATTACTGTAGAACGTCTCCGGAACATGATTGATGGTACACCAAGAATTCTTCGAATTCTCCCTAATACTCCGGCTATGGTCTTTGAAGGTGCATTTGCCCTCTGCTCTGATAACGATCTGAGCGAGGATGAATTAGAAACATCCAAAGCAATCTGCAGTGCGATTGGTATCATAGAAATGGTCCCTGAACATCTGATTGACGCTGCATGCGGTTTAAGCGGAGGTGGTCCGGCTTATGTTGCAATGTTCATTGAAGCTATGGCTGACGGCGGCGTAAAGCAAGGACTCCCCAGAGCTACTGCATACCGCCTGGCTGCTCAGACCTGTCTTGGAACTGCAAAAATGATTCTGGAAAAGGGAATACACCCGGGAGAATTAAAAGATATGGTAACCTCTCCTGGTGGAACAACCATCGAAGGATGCGAAGCATTGGAAAAAGGTGGCATGAGAGGTACCGTTATCGAATGCATTAATGTAGCAACAGAAAAATCACGTCAGCTTTAACATATAATCTGACAAAAAGGAGTTATCCACATATTTTCGTGGATAACTCCTTTTTTTACGGGGATAAGTCATTAAACATGGGGACGGAGGATTTTTAAAAATCCTCCGTCCCCATGTAACTTTTTTATTTCCCCTGCATTTTTTTTATGACTTTCAACCGAGTGAATTCTTCTCTTTCTTTTTCTTCCAATGCATTATTAATGGTATACACCAAATTGGTATACATTGGGATGGTAATATTTTTCAACGCATTTGCTCTCTTCTGTGTCTTCTTTATATTAGTTGCGAGCCGATATGCACTGTTTTCTACTTCTGCCAGTTTGATGGTCAGATCTTTTACTTCTCGAAATGCTTCCCGAACAATATCAATTGACTCATGCGTTGTGCTGAATGAATATGTCAGATCGTTCTGTCTGGCATCATATTTTATATGAGGAATCTCTGTTCCCATAATACTTCTGGTCTGAATACGAATAGACTCCTCTATCGGAACGGTAAATGCAAGTTCCTGCACCTTACTGATACCGTGTTCTATATTCGCGCGCTGCAGACACGCATAGGCTCTGGTAAATGTCGCATCAATCTCTTCCTGTATATCTTTCGCCTCATCAATCAGGCTCATCAGCTCTTTTAACAGGATATTTCTCTTTTTGTCCATCAGGTCAAATCCCTGATGTGCCAGTGCAAGAGAATTTTTTGCAAGCATCAAATTACCTTTTGTGGGAAATTCTCTGGGATCCATAAGATGCCTTCCTTTCTATACTTTTCCATTATTTGCTACTTTGCTGACTTTCCAAAGCTTCCATCCGTCTGCTTCGAAGCAGTCCGAACCTCGACCAGTCTGCGACTGAGACCTCGCGCCTTCCGCCGCTCAGTCACGTCGCTCCCAGCCATAATGCTCCCGCCAGAAGTATGCAAGCATCCTTCTACCATTCGCATTATGTCTAGTCTGCTTCACGTGGATAGTATTGTTCTATCAGTTTTGTATCGATTCGGTCTAATTCTTCTCTTGGGAGTAACCGCAGTAATTCCCATCCAAGATCCAGTGTCTCCTGTATGGTTCTGTTTTCTGCCGGTCCCTGTCCGATATAGCGCTTCTCAAATTCCTCACCGAACTTCAGATATTGCTTATCAATCTTCGACAATTCATCCTCACCAATAACGGAAGCCAGATTTCTTGCCTCACCCACTTTTGCATAGGATGAAAACAGCTGGTTCGCCAGTGCCTGATGATCTTCTCGTGTATAACCTTTTCCGATACCATCCTTCATCAGTCGTGACAGTGACGGCAGGATGCTGATCGGCGGATAGATACTCTGTCCATGCAGATTACGCTCCAATACGATCTGTCCTTCCGTAATGTATCCTGTCAGGTCAGGAATCGGATGTGTAATATCATCATTCGGCATCGTAAGGATCGGAAGTTGCGTCACAGAACCATTGGCTCCCTCTACGATGCCTGCACGTTCATAGATCGTTGCCAATTCACTGTACAGATATCCCGGATATCCTTTTCTTGACGGAATCTCTCCTCTGGAAGATGAGACTTCTCGCATCGCCTCCGCAAAAGAAGTCATATCAGTCAGAATCACCAGGATATGCATATTACACTCAAATGCCAGATATTCCGCCACCGTCAGCGCTACCTTCGGTGTAATCAGTCGTTCCACCACCGGATCATTGGCAAGATTCAGGAACATACACACATGATCGGATACACCGCTTTCTTCAAATGTCTTCCGAAAGAATTCTGCCACGTCATGCTTTACGCCCATCGCACCAAATACAATCGCGAATTCTTCATCCGAATTATCTCCAAGAGATGCCTGCTTTACAATCTGTGCCGCAAGCTGGTCATGCGGAAGTCCGTTTCCTGAAAAAATCGGGAGCTTCTGTCCGCGGATCAGTGTAGTAAGCCCATCAATCGCAGAGATTCCGGTACGAATATAGTTTCTCGGATACTCCCGGCGCACCGGATTGAGCGGCAAGCCGTTTACATCCCGCTTATCATTCGAACGAATAGGGCCCAGCCCATCAATCGGCTGTCCAATTCCGTTAAATGTCCTGCCCAGCATATCTGCGGATACTTTTACTTCCATTGGATGCCCAGTCAGCTTTGTATGCGTATTTCCAAGAGACATATTCTCCGTCCCCTCAAACACCTGTATCAATGCCTTATCTTCATCTACCTCTACAATACGCCCCAGCTTTCTGGTTCTGCCGTCCACCACAAATTCTACGATCTCGTCAAAGAAAGCATCCTGTACTCCTTCCAGTACGACGAGAGGTCCATTGATATTACTTAATCCAAGATATTCTATTGCCATCTCTTACTTCCCCCTCTATGCATTCTTTTCCATAACTCTGTGATAAAACTCATCAATCTCAACCTTGTACATATCCAGAAGCTGCAGATTATCATTTGGAACATCATATTTGATCGCAATCACTTTTTCAAATATTCCTTCTGCCTTCAGCACAGACATCGGCATTCCCATTGCAACCAGCTTGCGGCAGGTTTTATAAAGATACAGGATCACATCCATCATCTTAAACTGTTTTTCCAGCGACACACAGGTATCATCCTTATGAAATGCATTCTGCTGCAAAAATCCCAGACGAATCACCCTTGCAATTTCCAGAATCAGTTTCTGGTCATCCGGAAGCACATCTCCTCCGATCAGTTTTACGATCTCCATCAAACTATTTTCCTGATTCAGCAGTGTCATCATACGATTCCGGTAGTCCAGGAATTTCGGAGACACATGATCAGAATACCATCCGCTCAGGTCATTCAGATACTCACTGTAACTGGTCATCCAGTGAATTGCCGGGAAATGTCTTGCATATGCCAGAGATTTGTCCAATCCCCAGAAGCAGCGCACAAAACGTTTTGTATTCTGCGTAACCGGTTCAGAAAAATCACCGCCCTGCGGGGAAACAGCTCCGATGATCGATACGGATCCCGTCATCCCGTTCAGTGTCTGCATCATACCGGCCCTTTCATAGAATGCAGACAATCTGGATGCCAGATATGCCGGGAATCCCTCTTCCGCAGGCATCTCTTCCAGACGTCCGGACAATTCACGGAGTGCCTCTGCCCACCGGGATGTAGAATCCGCCATAATCGCCACATCATATCCCATATCACGATAATATTCCGCCAGAGTCAGTCCTGTATAAATGGATGCTTCACGTGCTGCCACAGGCATATTGGAAGTATTGGCGATCAATGTGGTTCTGTCCATCAACGGATTGCCTGACTTTGGATCCACCAGCTCAGAAAATTCTTCCAGTACCTGCGTCATCTCATTTCCACGTTCGCCACATCCGATATAGATAATAATGTCAGCATCAGACCACTTTGCGATCTGGTGCTGAGTCATCGTTTTACCAGTACCAAATCCTCCCGGAATTGCAGCTGTTCCTCCCTTTGCAATCGGAAACATGGTATCCAGAATACGCTGTCCGGTTACCAGCGGAACACTTGCCGGAAATCTCTTGCTTACCGGTCTTGGTACGCGGATCGGCCACTTCTGTGTCATCGTAAGTTCCCGGATATTTCCGTCCATAAGCTCCACTTTAACCAGAACATCCTGTATCGTATACTTTCCATCCGGAACAACCGACACTATCCGTCCTTCCACATCCGGAGGAACCATACATTTATGCACGATTGCGCGCGTCTCCGGAACTTCTGCAATCACTGTTCCTCCGTGAACCAGGTCTCCTTCCTCTACCGTAATATGTGTATCCCACAGTCTTACGGTATCCAGCGAATCTACACTGACTCCGCGGGAAATAAATGCCCCGCCTTTTTCTGCAATCCGCTCAAGCGGCCGCTCAATTCCATCAAAGATATTATCCAGGATACCGGGAGCCAGTGTTACAGACACAGCAGAGTCTGTTCCCTCTACCCTCTCTCCCGGCTTTAATCCGGATGTCTCTTCATATACCTGTATTGTCGTACGATCCTTATCAAGGGAAATGACTTCTCCTACCAGTTTTTCATTCCCGACATAGACCATCTCTGACATTTTAAAGTCATGCTTTCCTTTCAGATAGATAACAGGACCATTGATACCGTAGATCTTTCCAGTCACCCGATTACTCATCTCCTGCACCTCCTCTGAACATAAAGTTATGGTACTCATTTTCCAGCGCACCCTTGTATGCGTGATCAATCAGGATATTTCTTCCATGAATCACAGCTCTTACACCGCCGATAAAATCTTCCTTGCTGACTGTAAGCGTCATTCCTGTATGTTCTTCCAGATATTCTTTTTTATCTGCATCAGACGGGTTGATATAGATCGTCATAGCTTCCCCGTTCGCATATTTTACAGATTTTTCAATATATTGTACCAGCATACGTTTATAGTCTTCTGTCTGCATATATTCCTGCAGTTTTTCTTTTACTTCCACAAACAATTCTTTTTTCAGTGCTTTCCGCGTTTTGCTGAGATCACGTTTAAGTTCCAGCTGAGCCTTGGACATTACCATATTCAGCTGCTGCTTTGCATTGATTCCCTCTGCCTTCACTCTGGTCTCAGACTGTCGGATTGCCTCCGCACGGTGCTGCTCAAATATATTCTCCAGCACGTTCTCATGCTGTTTCATAATACGGTTTCCTTCTGCCCGTGCTTCCTCCATCGCAGCTTCCTGTAGATGTGATATCTTTTCTTCTATTGTCAAGTATGTCACCCTCTTCCTGATTATTAGACTGACAGAATCCGGAATTCCTGATCCCTCTCTTTTCCTGCCGCACTTACAGTTTCAGCCCAATTGCCTCATTTACATACGACGTGATAAAATCCTTCTTACGCCCGGTTCCATGCCTGTCCGGAATCTCAATCAGCAGCGGCATATCTCGCTCCAGCTTAATTTCATCAATCAGATCCGGAAATTCTCTTCCGAATTTTTCTGTAAGAAGAATAATTCCGATTGTTGAATCTTCCATAGCTGTCTCGATTGCTTTACGCAGTTCCTCTCTTTCATGGACCACGATACCATCTACTCCCGCCAGCCGCATGCCTGTCAGCGTATCGATATTATCACTGATCAGATACATCTTCATCTTACAACTTACCCAAGATCATGAAGGAGATGATCAGTCCATACAGACATACACCTTCCGCAAGTCCTACGAAGATCAGAGATTTACCAAGTGCGCTGGAATCTTCACTGATTGCACCAAGTGCTGCACTTGCCGCACTTGCAACGGCAATTCCGCCGCCGACGCAGGAAAGTCCTGTAGAAAGAGCTGCCGCAAGATAGCCAAATCCTGTTGCATTCGCTGCTGCATCTGCTGCACCTGCTGCCTGTACCGGATCTGCACCGAACAGCATGATGCCGGCAACGAGACATGCTCCGAAGAAGAAAAAGACATTCGTACCTACAGCTCTCTTATAGCGTTTCTTCGTCTTCTGCCCAATCAGGAAATAACCAAATGGAATGATGATGCTGAGCATCAGGGTTACAATAAGTAATAATTTTACGGTAGTGTTCATAATTCATATCCTCCTTATAATAGGGTCTTTATTGTTCTTTTCTGTTAAATGGCTTGAATTCTCTTCCTGTTCCCCGGTAAAAACGACTGAACATCTCATAATACTCCAGACGAAGCACCTGAATTCCCACGACCAGGCCCTCCAGACCGGATACCAGAATATTCCCCAGTACAAACACGATCCAGTTCGTACTTCCTTCTGTTGCACCGGACAGCATCAGCACAACTTCCATCATCGCCGCATGGCTGACCGCAAATGCACCGATTCGCACATATGAAATCGTATTGGAAAAATAACTCAGTATCGTTTCGAACAGTTCAAAGAATGCCTGCACGAAGAACATCACTTTTCCCTCTTTCATCTTCCTATGTCTCTTTTCAACCAGATTTCCCAGCGGTTCTTTGAACACAAAAAATAAAATCGGCACGCCCAGGAACACCGCCATCAGCGCGTTTCCGGGAACTTTATGGCCGGTCATATAAAGAACAATTGTCAATACAAGAAATCCATAAAAGACCAGACCTGCCAGTCCATTATGTGAGAAAAACAGATTTTCAAGGTCATGCTTTTTCATCGCGTTAATCACATTGAAGATCATAACCAGAATATTCAATGCCATACCAAATGCAATCGCAACAACAAACACCGTATTCAGCTGCCCGATAAACGGCAGATTCGTCATTGCCTCTACCGGCCGCAACCATCTCGCTTCCAAAATATTTTCAAATCCAAATACGCTTCCGTACATGAAACCAAAAAACGTTGAGAACAGACCCGCGATCGATATGATTCCCGCCAGATTGATCTTTTTGATCAAATACAAAAGTCCTCCAAACACGAACAGACACAATCCCTGTCCGACATCACCGAACATCGCACCAAAGATAAATGTATACGTCAATGCAACAAACATCGTCGGATCCATCTCATCTGATGCCGGAAGTCCGTACATCCGGATAAACATTTCAAACGGCTTAAAAAACTTTGGATTCTTGAGCTTAGTCGGCGGTTCGCCAAAGAACTTCTCCCGATCCTCTTCCACTACAACAAATACCCGGTTATCATGTTCGATCTCTTTCATAAATTTCTTTACATCATCTTCTCCCATCCAGCCACAGAGAATATAATATTCTTCCTTCTCCTCGTCTTCTCCCTGATCAATTCTGGCAGCAAGCTTTCGAACATCAAAGTTATTCGACATGGATTCCAGCTTTTTCTGCGCACCAACCAGCTGCGGAGCATGACTCTGCATCAGCTTCTCTATCGTCTGATCCAGTTCTTTTATCTCTTCCTGCACATCATTAATCTTGTTTTGCAGTTCTTCACATGCCTGCTCCGGAGTTCCGATATATGCTGACGGTATAGCAATCTTCTCAAAATGAAGAGAATTGAACACCGTATCCACCTTACTGGCATCCACATTTGCCACAAAGTAACATCCGTAAACATAATTTTCATTCCTGGTACTCTGTACGAAAATTGCATTCAGATCATCAAACAGATACTTTTCCAGTCGTTTATAATAATCAACACCTATCCGCCCAAAACGAACCCTCATGTATTTATACCGCAGGGACTTGTGCATATCCAGCTCCAGCGTTCGAAACGGTTCCAGTACACTCAGTCGCTCTCTCAGGTCGTCTGCCTGCTTCTTTAATAACTCTTTCTTTTCCAGCATATTTACATAATCATGATTAATATCCCGGATCATATCCAGCATCTCTTCTTTCGACATAGATGTATCAATCTTACAATTGTCGTCTCCGAGAAGGGATGCAAACTGTTCAGCCTTTGCAAGCGGCTCCTTATATGGATTCACCTCTACAAATGGCTGCAGATTGTCTGTCGTCTTAAGCTCGGCAATCGCATTTTCCAACTGCATCTCATATTTGGACAAATACTGATCACACACACGGTCAATATCATTTTTCGGACCGCTGATGCTTAAAAACTTCATCTTTACAATCATTGAACCACACCTCCTAAGTATCCTAACGTCTCACCCTTCGACAAACCGTAGCGGATACATTCAAGGGCCGTTGTTAGTTTATATATTTCTTCTTCCTTCTGAAACAGATACGTATTAATCGTTGCGATCGAATAAGGCTCTTTGCGTCTGTCTGCAATATATAATTTTTCCAGATAATCCTTATACATCTGCTCCAGCGTCTTGCTGACATCCTGATAATGGAATTTTTTCGCATAATACGTCTTTTCCAGTTCCCGCTCAAACTGCTCCAGATTCGGAGTTTCCACCAACTGCTTAAACTCCTCCGTTTTGATCCGGTAATGAATCGGTATTGTCATGGAGTAAATATCCGGCGGAAGCATATGATAGTACTTCTTTGCCCGGTAAATCCACTGAACATTCAAAAGATCCACCTTCGATCCGATATCTCTGATATATAGCTTCAATTCGTTTTTCTTCAACAGGTTCTTGCTTTTTTTCCACGTCGAAGAAAAATAATACAAATCCAGTGCCAGATCATAATCAAATAACGTTGCCGCTCCGGATTCCCGCAATCTGTGCAGAGGCTCATAATATTCGGTGTCCTTCAAATTATCCACAAGATCTTCAATATTCTTGGATGTAATCAACCGGTCAATCGATATCTGAGAATATCTGTCAAAAAATTCCTTCTTATAGTCAAGATCGAATGGCTTTTCATAATGATTAAATACAATACGAAGGCAGTAATTAATCAGATCCACTTCATAACGCTTCCAGTATAATTTAAGGAATTTCTTCTGTTCCATTCCCGCAAATCGGAAAATTCTGGAATAATCATCAAAAAGCGACTGGTACAATACTTTTTCCACATGCCTTCTGTGATACAATGAGATATCCATTCTATTAATATATTCTGCATACGCCGGTTTTGCTTTCAGATATTCAATTGCCTCCGGCACACTTCCAAGCCCCGCTATATAATCAAAATCCTGACTGGTAAGAAGCTTCGCGGACATTGCCCGAACTTTCGTCGCAATTCCACTGTACGCCATCACATTTCCCATGTTTTTACACCTCTATGATACGTCTGATAATTTCCTGAACATATACATCGTGATTTTCTTCAAATTCTTTTTTCAGATTCTCGATCGTATCCTGATTCTTCTCCTTCTGCTCTTTCAGAATCTTGTCTACTCTCTGCTCTGACTCTTCCCGTATCTTATCCACCCTGGCCTGTGTCTTTGCCTCAAGATCCTGATCAAACCTGTCTCGTTTTACCTGAATCTTTTTTTCAATCTCTTTCTTTTGCTCCTGCGCATGATCCACAATCGCTTCCGCTGTAGATTCAATATCTGCCAGTCTTTCAATCACAGAATTCATAAGCCGCCTCCTGCTCAACTTATTGTCAGGTCATAACCCTAACATTTTACCCATGATATTATAATACTCTTATTTTTTCAAAATTCCATAGTTAATTTTACTAAAAACACATATGACAATTTTCAACAATCCCGGAAACGGTTGACTTTTCCTCCATCAGGATATACACTGAAAAAAGCATGCAAAGCTTGAAAACAGGGAGGTTCCGTTTATGCGCCTTAGAAATATACCTCGTGCTGAAAGTGTTTTAAACGAGTGTAAAGAAGTTGTTAAAGATGAAAAAAGCCACAAAGGAGTCTGGCATAACGTTTTTCAGAATACCCATCCGATTCACATTGAAATCGGCATGGGAAAAGGTCAGTTCCTTTTAACCCTTGCTTCCAGGAATCCACAGATCAACTACATAGGAATCGAACGTTATTCGAGCGTTCTGCTTCGTGCCGTTGAAAAGTTTCAGGCCATGGAAAACACGCCATCCAACATCCGCTTCATCTGCATGGATGCACACGAGATTGCAGAAGTATTTTCCCCCGGAGAGGTATCACGCATTTATCTGAACTTTTCTGATCCATGGCCCAAGGCCAGACACGCAAGACGCCGTCTCACCTCTGAAGAATTTTTCTCTCTGTATGACAAAGTTCTGACCCCGGACGGCACCGTAGAGTTCAAGACTGACAATCGCCAGCTTTTTGACTTTTCTGTCGAACAGCTTACCCCATCTCGAATGTTTTGCATTTCTGAGATTACTTATGATCTGCATCACGATGATATAATGAATCCCGGAAATATCATGACCGAATATGAAGAGAAATTCTCTTCCCTGGGAAATCCTATCTTCAAACTGGTTGCAGTCAGACGATCTTAACATATATTAATATAGAAAACTCTACGTCTGGAAGTACCCTTATGAACCTGAAAACCAGAAAATGTCTCCACCAAAAGCTATGTAAATTCTCTTATCGCAGGAAATGTCAGAACGCTCGATGTTCCTGCCTGCGTAAATCTCTGGATGAAGTCCTGCGGTTTCTTAATCCAGGATGTCAATAAAGAAAGGATGAATGACTCATGTTACATTTAACAGCCAGAAATTTTGAAACAGAAGTGAAAAAAAGCTCTCTGCCGACAGTGGTCATATTCTATGCTATCTGGTGCGGAAAATGCGCCATGATGAAACCTGTTATGGAACACCTGGAAGAAAAGTATCGGGGCGTAATCAAATTCTGTGAAGTTGAAATTGAAGAATCAGCTGTCCTTGCAGCAGAATACGAAGCTGATATCATCCCCACCTTCGTATTTTTTCATAACCGCGAATTGCTCGCCGTTATGAGGGGAGTCATAGACGAAGAACAATTTGAGAGACGCCTACAGAAAATCTTTAGAAATAGTTAAGGCATATTTTCTTTGCAAATATACCCGTATATGCTATATTAAGGTAGTATCCAGGAAAAATATTGAACGAAAAGGAGGCATGGTGATTACACCACGCATTATGAAAAAGTTTAAAAAAGTATTGCCGGTTATGATGGCAGCTGTACTTACATTCGGAAGTATTCCTATGACAGTCTGTGCAGACAGCTCAAAAGTCGTAACTCTCGGCGCCGATTTAACAGAAGAACAAAAGACTTCTATGTATGAATATTTCGGAACTTCAGCAGACGAAGTAGCAACTATAGAAGTTACCAACGCAGACGAACGTAAATACATGGAGGGTATCGCTTCCGAAGCACAGATCGGAACCCGCACTTACAGCTGCTCATATGTAGAACCTACCAGCAGCGGCGGTGTACAGGTAAAAGTGGCAAATCTCACTTACGTAACGAGTGCCATGATCTCCAGTACACTTCTGACCTCCGGTGTAGAAAACTGTAATGTTGTTGCAGCTTCCCCGATCGAAGTATCCGGAACCGGAGCTCTGACAGGAATCATGATGGCTTATGAAGCCGCCAGCGGCGAAACACTGGATGAGGGGCAGAAAGAAGCTGCTACTCAGGAACTGGTTACGACCGGAGAACTTGCAGATGCAATTGGCAGCGAACAGGCAACAGATCTTATGAGCAAGGTCAAAGAAGAAGTAATAGAAGATAATATCAATAGTCCGGAGGAGATTCAGGATGTTGTTCAGGATGCTGCTGATTCTTACAACATCACACTCACCGAAGATCAGATGAACAAGATTGTCTCGCTGATGGAATCTATCTCTCAGTATGATTATGATGTAAAAGCATTAAAAAATACACTGGATAATCTCAGTGGCAAAGACAAAGGCTTTTTCTCCAATCTCTGGTCATCCATTAAGGGAATCTTCACAGGCGGTGACAGCGATGGAGGCATCATCAGCCAGACAAAAGATGATCTGCTCGGTGATAATGCTGTGATAGACAGTACATTAGATGCTGTTCAGAGTGCTGCCGACGGCAACGATGACGGTGGCTTTTGGAGCAAAATTATCAATTTCTTCAAAGATCTTTTCGGCGGCAACGATGATGCTGATGACAGCGAAGACACTTCTGAAGATGATGCAGCCGCAACAGAAGGCATTGACGAATCAGACACGGTTGACTCCGATGCCTCTCAGGACATTGACGGAGCTGACGATACCGACACCACTGATGCAGACACCGATGGTTCAGATGACTCTTCTCAGGAAGACTCCGGACTGGTAATCGACAATGACTCTGCCGATTCCGACGATACAGCGAATTAAATTACATTAAAAATGGACTGCCGCTATATGACAGTCCATTTTTTATCAGCATTCACATCAAACACTTCTATTATAATATTAGAATTCGAATACAGCAACTCCATACGGCGGCAGCTTATATGCAAAAGAATATGGCCTTCCGTCGCATTCCTTCTTTTCTGCTTTATATACAACCGGTCTTTCTTCTCCGGTTCCTCCGTATTTCACATCGTCACTGTTCAAGATTAATTTATACTGTTTCTTTCTTGGTACACCTACACGGTAATCATCTCTTGCTACCGGCGTAAAGTTGCACACAAACAGCAGATTTCGTTTGCTATCTTTTGAATGTCTCACAAAGCTGTATATACTTCTGAATATATCATCCGCATTGATCCATTCAAATCCTTCCCAGCTCTGATCCATCTCATACAGCGCTTTATTTCTCTTATACAAATGCAGCAGATCTCTCACCCAGTTCTGGATCTGAATATGTGGATCTTCTTTCAAAAGATACCAGTCGAGCTCTCTTTCCTCACTCCACTCACGAAGCTGTGCAAACTCCTGCCCCATAAAGAGAAGCTTCTTACCAGAATGTCCCATCATAAATGCATATCCAGCCTTCAGGTTGGCAAACTTATCAAATCCCAGTCCCGGCATCTTGTTCAGCATTGAACACTTCAGGTGAACGACCTCATCGTGAGACAATACCAGAATATAATTCTCGCTGTATGCATAGCTCATAGCGAACGTCATCATGTAATGGTTGTCTTTTCGGAAATACGGATCGAGCTTCATATATTCTGTAAAATCATGCATCCATCCCATATTCCATTTCAGACTGAATCCCAGACCTCCATCTTCAACCTTACCGGTAACCTGTGGCCATGCAGTAGATTCTTCCGCAATCATAAGTGTTCCAGGATTACGTCCCAGTACAACAGAATTCAGGTGTTTAAAGAAGTCAATTGCTTCCAGGTTCTTATTTTCCCCATACTTATTCGCAACCCATTCTCCGTCTTTCTTTCCATAATCCAAATAAAGAATTGAAGCAACAGCGTCTACCCGGAGTCCGTCGACATGGAACTGCTCGATCCAATATAACGCATTGGAGATCAGGAAGTTCCGCACTTCATTCTTGCCAAAGTCAAAGATCTTGGTTCCCCAGTCAGGATGCTCTCCTTTTCTCGGATCCGCATACTCATAAGTCGGTGTTCCGTCAAAATTAGCCAGCCCATGGGAATCCCTCGGAAAATGCGCCGGTACCCAGTCCAGAATAACACCAATTTTATTCCGGTGGAAATAATTAACCATCCAGGCGAAATCTTCCGGCGTTCCGTATCTGGATGTCGGTGCAAAATATCCGGTCACCTGATATCCCCAGGATCCATCAAATGGATGCTCTGCAATCCCCATCAGCTCCACATGCGTATATCCCATATTCTTTATGTATTTCGTGACTTCTTTTGCGAATTCCCGATAGTTGTAAAATCCCGGATCTTCCGTTTCCGGATCTTCTGTTCTCGGATGTCTTCTCCATGATCCGATATGTACCTCATACACAGACATTGGGGATTTGGTGTAATCCCATTCCGCTCTTTTCTTCAGCCACTCTGCATCCGTCCACTTCAGATCTGTAATATCTACAATTCTGGATGCCGTTCCCGGACGAAATTCCGCATAATTCGCATACGGGTCTGCCTTAAAAACGTATTCTCCGCTATACGTTTCGATGCAATACTTATACAGGTCAAGCTCTTTTACCCCAGGAATAAAGCAGGTATATATTCCCAGCGGTTCTTCTCGTTTCATCGGATTCGCTTCCCTGTCCCAGTTATTAAAATTTCCCACTACAGATACAGAACGTGCGTGCGGCGCCCATACAGCAAAATATACACCTGTTTTTTTGCCTTTTTTTGCCAGATGTGCGCCCATCTTTTTGTAGATCTCATAATGAGTGCCTTGTCCTAAAAGATAATGGTCTAACTCTCCGATCTCATACGGTTTTATCTTTTTTTCAGCCATTTTCACCCCTCGCATTTCTTTTTCATAATATATTTGTATTATACTTTAGTGTCTAACAAAATAAAAGGGTTTTGACAAATATTACTTGTCAAAACCCTTTTGAAATTTTCTTATATCTTGAAATCTTCTTCTTTCAAGATAATTCTGTCGGACTCATCCGTACTCTTGCCAAACACTCTTCTTGCCAGATGTTTTACATTTGCCTTCTGTGAATGAGCAATCGCCTCATCCATAATTTCCTTTACTTCTGCAACAGACACTGCGTGGTCTTCACGCTGCATCACATCAATACGGCTGTAGAGTGCAAGAATTCCCATCTCATCCAGCTTATATCCATTTTCTTTTGCATATGTCTGTCCGAAAGTAACAAGTTCATCATTGATGAATACCGGAAGTTCCAGTTTGGAAGTAAACTTCTTCTTAAATTCCGGATTAGCAGTCAGAAGACGCTCCAGTGGTTTTCTCTGATCTTCCAGAACCACCAGAAGTTCTCCGGTTTTCTTTTCCATCAGATAATTCAGTTCCTTAATTGTTCTGGAATTTAATTTTCCTGCTTTTTCAATAATAATTGCTCCGCCCCGAAGCTTCTGAATAATGTTGGTAAGCTCCTTTTTGTTCAGAGATTCACCGGTCACAATTGCAACCTTCCCCTGCTTTAAGTTTCTCTGTTTCTGAATTGCCTTAACGATATCAACAGCAAGTACCGTCTTACCAGAGCCCTTACGTCCAATTACCAGAAGATTTCCCGTTTTGGAAGTACCTTCACGCTGTGCTCTTCTGTCATTATCAAGTACTTCCACGATCTGTTCACTCATTCCTCTCACCGGAACAAAATAAGAAAATAGTTTCTTTTGTTCTTCTGTAAGTCCCGCCTTCAATCCGATCTCACTGGTAGCACTTAAGTCATATCGACCGGTTACAACAAATCCTGTATCAAACGGAACTCCGCCCTTTGATTTCTTGATTCTTGCCTGAATCTCTTCTTCAGAAGGCTCTTCTATTTCCAGTTCTTCCTCCGGCGATGCTGCCTCAAAATTCTCTTCCTCTTCGAAGTCCTCTTCTTCAAAGTCCTCTTCTTCGAGGTCTTCCTCTTCGAAGTCTTCCTCTTCGAAGTCTTCTTCTTCAAAGTCTTCTTCTTCGAAGTCTTCTTCTTCGAAATCTTCTTCTTCGAAATCCTCTTCTTCGAAATCTTCTTCTTCAAAGTCCTCTTCTTCAAAGTCTTCCTCTTCAAAATCCTCTTCTCCGAAGTCTTCCTCTCCAAAGTCCTCAGCCTCGTCGTAATCTTCGCTTTCGACATAAGCATCTTCTTCAAAGAAATCATTATCGCCAAAGTCAATATCTGCGAGTTCCGCTTCTATTCCTTCCAGATTATCATCTCTCAGTTCATCCATGCTATCTTCTGTAAATGTATCTTCATACTCTTCCTCAGGATCATCTTCTTCCATTTCTTCCATAAGTTTTATAATGTCATCTGGAATTCTCTGTGTTTTTGTCGGCGTCGGGCTTTTTTCTTCTGCCGCCTTTCTTGCAGCCTCTTCTTCTGCTGCCTTTCTTGCAGCCTCTTCTTCTGCCGCTTTTCTTGCAGCCTCTTCTTCTGCTGCCTTTCTTGCAGCCTCTTCTTCTGCCGCTTTCCTTGCAGCCTCTTCTTCTGCTGCCTTTCTTGCAGCTTCCTCTGCGGCCTTTCTCGCAGCCTCTTCTTCTGCCGCTTTTCTTGCAGCCTCTTCTTCTGCTGCCTTTCTTGCAGCCTCTTCTTCTGCTGCCTTTCTTGCCGCCTCTTCTTCTGCCGCCTTTCTTGCAGCCTCTTCTTCTGCCGCCTTTCTTGCAGCTTCCTCTGCGGCCTTTCTCGCTGCTTCCTCTGCGGCCTTTCTCGCAGCTTCCTCTTCTGCGGCTTTCCTTGCAGCTTCCTCTGCGGCCCTTCTCGCTGCTTCCGCTTCAGCCGCTCTTCTCTCTACTTCCCGGCGCTCTTCTTCCTTACGAAGCCGTGCTTCTTCTTTTTCGCGACGGAGCCGCTCCATATCTTTTTCTTTCTGTTTTTCTATCGCTTCTGCGTTTACCTTCTGTTTTTCTTCCCATTGCTGAAGAATATCATCGATACGCATCTGACCATCCAACAGAAGTTCATCTTCCTTCTCCTTCATAGCCTTCTCTTCAATATTAATGCCGCTTGCAAGCTTAACTCCATTTGCAAGAGCTTCCTCCAGAGTAGCACCCTTTACAATCTGTGTAATTGAAGAATATGGTTTTTCATCTTCCGGAAACTCTCCAATTTCCCCCTCTTCTTCCTGCTCTCTTTCCCAGGCCTCCTGTTCGCGCAGAATATCTTCCGCTCCGGCCTTTATCGGCTGAACCGGTTCCTCATTTTTATCCTCTTCTTCCTGATCCTCTTCCGGTACCTCTGCTGTCTCATTCTCTTCTCCGGAAAGTTCTTCTTCCTGATCCTCTTCTGCTTCCTCTTCCATTTCCTCTTCCAGTTCCGGCTCTACCTCTTTATTTCTTCTGATCGCTCCCGGACGACTGTCATACTTCTCCTGCTGTAACGGAGTCAGCGGTTTATACTTCATCTTCAACTCCATCGCCAGATATACATACTTTCCTTCACTGAACCAGAGAATCAGATCATCACACTCTTCCAGACATTCTGCTGTCATTCCGGCTTCATGATATAACTTAGCAAGTTCATACGCCCATTTTTCTATATATTCTGATTTCTTAAAATCTTCCATTGCCGCAATCTGTTCCGTCAACGGAGCCCCTTGCGCTCTTAAGATCTTATATTTTAAAATATACTGGTTCGGATCCTTCGGCGCAATTTTTACAAATTCTTCATAGCAGTCCGTAGCTTCACTGATATCATTAAGCTTCAATGCGAGAATTCCCAGGCGATAAACAATCTTACGGCTTCCCGGCGAACGATCAAACGCGATAAAAAGAACATCCCTGCTTTTCTGAAGCTCCCCATTATATTCATAGATTTCACTGACTGTATTCAGCATGGATACATTTTTGACCCTTCTCCAGTCTATTGTATCCGCGATATCCATTGCTTTTTTATATTCCTTCTTCTCCAAATGTTCCAACATTTGCTCTGTTTTTACCCGATATTCATATTTATCCAAATTTCTCACCTCAATAATATATTTAAACTAACCTGTGAACTTACATTTTTACGTATATAAG
>NZ_JAFBIZ010000169.1 GCF_021531995.1 Faecalicatena contorta | reverse complement strand
GTAAGCGCCTAATCTCAGTACGCTAGATAAAAAATAACATCCAGATGCTAGTCTGATCTGGATGCAAGCATTTTACTTTATTTTATTTTTACAGGTATTGATAACCTCCTGGTTCCATGGGGCTAATAATGCTAACTGGTCATCGGTCATATTTTTATCTGGACGGTGTTCCAGGATATAGGTCAGATATTTAAAAATGTTGAGGTCATGAGCTTTTGCCATCTCGACCATAGTATATGCTACAGCACTTGCATTCGCACCTTCGGGTGTTGCGCAAAATAACCAGTTTCGTCTTCCTACTGTGAAAGGCCGGATGGAATTCTCGCTTAAATTGTTAGATAAACTGCAGTGTCCATCTTCCAGATACGTATATAGATACTGTTTCCGATTTTGGGCATACTTCACCGCTTTATCCAGTCTGGAATTGACAACTGGATGTTGTTTTTCAAGCCATTCAAAGAAACTATCTATCGCTGGTTTGGATTTCTTCAGCCTGTATTCTTTACGTTGTTCAAAGCTGTATCCATGCTCCTTGCAGTATCTTTCATGCATAAACAGCTTGTCGCAATACTGTACTGCCTGGACTGCAGGATCACTTAAGTCATCCTGCTTTCCTTTTGGGATGGCATCCATAAAATATCTCCGAACATGGGACCAACAGCAACAGCGTTTGATGTTTTCCAGATTGTTATATCCCTGATATCCATCTGTTTCGAGATATCCGCCGTGATACCCTTTCAGGAACTTCTCGATATTGTACCTTGCCCTTGTCTCGGTATATCCGAAAGTGATGACCGGAGGGAGACCGTCTTCCCCGGATCTTACCAGCCACATATAGGATTGTGACTGTGCACGGCGTTCTGGTTCTTTCAGTACCTGGACCCTGGTCTCATCTGCCATCAGGAATTCCCTTTTCAGGAGTTCCCGGTGGAAATATCCGTATAAATGGATAAAGTACCGGTCCACGCAGTTTATGATCCAGTTTGCAATGGTCGTCCTGGAAAGCTCCACTCCGAACTGGAGCCAGTCTTTTTCCTGACGGTACAGGGGAAGTGAAAGGGCATATTTCTGATAGATGCACCATGAGACTACCGACGGAGATGCCGGGCCATGGGGGATCAGCGCCGGAGGGACCACAGACTTCACAAATTTATAATTGTTCTGGTCCAGATTGTATCCTTCCGTGCAAGAAGGGCACTTATAAGTCGTGCGGTAATATTTGACCAGTTTGAGGGTTGCCGGGATATATACCAGTTCTTCCCTGACATATTCCTTCCCAACACGGACAAGTCTGGTCCCACAGTCCGGACAGGACTGTTCGGATTCCGGGAGCGGGACCTCGACCACTTCTGTCGGAAGATCCTTATATTTTTCTGCGTTTGTTTTCCTGCTTTTCCGGACATGCTCCTTCACAACAACGACCTGTTCCTGCTCTGCCGCTTTTGGGTCATGGTGATACTCTGCTTCATCAAAGATCTGGGCATACATATCAAAGAGCGTGAGCTGTCCGTCAGCCTGCGGTGTTTCCGGCTTCCTGCGTTTTTCGCTGGATGCCCCGTAAAGCTGTTTTTTCAGGTACTCGATCGTTTCCTGCCTCTGGGCTGCAAGCTGGTTGGCTGCATCCAGGGAGGCCTTCAGGGCAGTGATCATCTGTGTCTGGAGTTCGACCGTTTTTTTCAGTTGCTGCATCATATCTTTCAGCTCCCGGAGCTGAAGTTCTCTTGGGTCAGAAGCCATGTCTCTTTTGTCCTTTCTATGGTTATATTATACCATATGCCGGCGTATAAGACCACAGAAATACGGCTTAAAATAGGGATATTTTGAGATTTTCAAGGTTCATTCCCGACATTAAGGGGCAGGACTTTTATGACCAGACGGCAACGGCTTGAACGCCTTTGGCTGCTCGATCTCAAGCCCGGACATGAGCCAGTCGAACTGCTGCCAGGTAAGCTGTCTTACCTCTTCATGGTTCCTTGGCCATCGGAACCTGCCATCGACAGAAAGCCTCTTATACAGAAGGACAATGCCGTCTTTTTCATACAAGATCGCCTTGATCCTGTCATGGCGCCTTCCGCAGAAGAGGAACAGGGCATTATCGTCTTTGCCCATATGGAGTTTATCTTCGATAATGGCACAGAGTCCGTCGATCTGTTTGCGCATATCGGTACGGCCACATACGATATAGATCGAATCAACCTGGCTGATATCCGCTAGCATGACGCGTCATCCTTTAACATCTGAATCGTCTGTGCAAGCAGGACCGGGTCAATATCATTTGCTACAAAAACACTTGCACTTCCAATATGAAGTTCCAGGGAATGGCGAAAACCTGCAGCAGTATCATTATCATCGCCCACATGATATTCCTGTCTGGGGAGTTTTACAGACTCTTCGACCAGTTCGATTTTGACAACATCCTGCCTGGGTGCTGCTGTATAAGTGTCTCTGCTCGCAGGTTTAGGAATAGCATATGTGCCTGCCTTCCGGAGACGCTTCACCCAGTTATAGAAAGTGCCGGGTTTGATATCGTGTTCCAGACACCAGTTATAGTCAGAAAGGCCGCTCTGGCGGCATTCCAAGACCAGCTGGTATTGTTTTTCGATTGGAATAGGTTTTGCTCGCATAAGATACCTCCCATAAATAAAGTAAAACGCTTGCTCTTTAGCAAAGATTAGAGCAAAGTGCTTGCTTATAATTATGGCACAGAAATGCGAAGCTAGGAATGCGCATAGAAGATTAGGCGCTTACGTTGCTGCATCATATCTTTCAGCTCCCGGAGCTGAAGTTCTCTTGGGTCAGAAGCCATGTCTCTTTTGTCCTTTCTATGGTTATATTATACCATATGCCGGCGTATAAGACCACAGAAATACGGCTTAAAATAGGGATATTTTGAGATTTTCAAGGTTCATTCCCGACATTAAGGGGCAGGACTTTTATGACCAGACGGCAACGGCTTGAACGCCTTTGGCTGCTCGATCTCAAGCCCGGACATGAGCCAGTCGAACTGCTGCCAGGTAAGCTGTCTTACCTCTTCATGGTTCCTTGGCCATCGGAACCTGCCATCGACAGAAAGCCTCTTATACAGAAGGACAATGCCGTCTTTTTCATACAAGATCGCCTTGATCCTGTCATGGCGCCTTCCGCAGAAGAGGAACAGGGCATTATCGTCTTTGCCCATATGGAGTTTATCTTCGATAATGGCACAGAGTCCGTCGATCTGTTTGCGCATATCGGTACGGCCACATACGATATAGATCGAATCAACCTGGCTGATATCCGCTAGCATGACGCGTCATCCTTTAACATCTGAATCGTCTGTGCAAGCAGGACCGGGTCAATATCATTTGCTACAAAAACACTTGCACTTCCAATATGAAGTTCCAGGGAATGGCGAAAACCTGCAGCAGTATCATTATCATCGCCCACATGATATTCCTGTCTGGGGAGTTTTACAGACTCTTCGACCAGTTCGATTTTGACAACATCCTGCCTGGGTGCTGCTGTATAAGTGTCTCTGCTCGCAGGTTTAGGAATAGCATATGTGCCTGCCTTCCGGAGACGCTTCACCCAGTTATAGAAAGTGCCGGGTTTGATATCGTGTTCCAGACACCAGTTATAGTCAGAAAGGCCGCTCTGGCGGCATTCCAAGACCAGCTGGTATTGTTTTTCGATTGGAATAGGTTTTGCTCGCATAAGATACCTCCCATAAATAAAGTAAAACGCTTGCTCTTTAGCAAAGATTAGAGCAAAGTGCTTGCTTATAATTATGGCACAGAAATGCGAAGCTAGGAATGCGCATAGAAGATTAGGCGCTTACC
>NZ_JAFBIZ010000168.1 GCF_021531995.1 Faecalicatena contorta | reverse complement strand
ATGTCAATTAAAATAAAATAAATTTTTGAAATTTTTTCGGGGAGGTTAAAAACTCCCTGATTTTTTTTGCCTGTGACTTGAGGAAATACCTCACAAATATTTTTTCAAGGAGGGTAATTCAATGGAATTACAGATTTTTCAGAATGCGGAGTTTGGCTCAGTCCGTAGCACAATGATAGGTGGAGAGCCATTTTTTGTAGGTAAGGATGTTGCAGAGATTCTTGGATATGCAGATCCTAACAAAGCGATTGCTATGCATGTTGATGAGGAAGACAAACTCAACGACAAAACAGCGTCGAGTTTAGGACAGCGTGGAGGATGGCTTATCAACGAGTCAGGTCTTTACGGTCTTATCTTATCAAGCAAACTTCCTGCAGCAAAGAGATTCAAGAGATGGGTGACATCGGAGGTTCTTCCAGCTATCAGAAGACATGGCTTATATGCAGTCGATGACATGTTGAACAATCCAGATGCTCTGATCGAGGCACTTCAGGCTTACAAGGCTGAGCGTATGCAGAGAATGGCACTGGAAGCAGAAAATGCAGTACAGAAACAGCAGCTTATCGAGATGCAGCCTAAGGCAAGTTACTACGATGTGGTTCTTAACAGTCCTGACCTTGTATCTATTACAGAGATTTCAAAGGATTATGGCTGGAGTGCCCAGAAGATGAATGAGTATCTTCACAGACAGGGTATTCAGTTCAAGCAGGGTGGAAGAATCTGGATCCTTTATCAGAAGTATGCGGAAAAAGGTTATACCAGCACCAAGACACATACTTATCCTGCCACAGACGGAAGCATTCATACCAAGGTTCATACATACTGGACTCAGAAGGGCAGACTTTTCATTTATGACTTATTAAAGGCAGACGGTATTTTGCCTCTTATTGAACAGGAGGATTAAATATGTCGGTCAGTAAATTCAACAATGAAGGTTATTACGATTCTGTTGTATATGAAGCACTGACCAAGGTGGAGGCGGAGGAGCGTGCAGCCAGAGCGGCTGCCGCTTACCGTCCTTTGGTGTACATATGCTCACCGTATGCAGGAGATATCGAAAAGAATACTTACAGAGCCAGAGCATTTTCAAGATTTGCAGTAGAGAAGAACTGTATTCCGATGGCACCGCATTTATTATTTCCACAGTTTGTGGATGAGGCTACAGAGAGATGGCTTGGTCTGAAAATGGGAATCGTGCTTCTAAGTAAATGCGAACAGGTCTGGGTATTCGGAGATGTGATTTCAGACGGTATGGTGGCAGAGATTGAAAAGGCAAAGAAGCAGCATAAAAGGATTCGCTATTTTACAAAGGATTTGAAGGAGGTAGGTCATGAAGATAGCTTATGGTAATTCCAGAATGGAGAAAAAGTGGAAGAACAATGAGATATCCTGGGAAGATTTCTGCAAAAGGGTAAGTACAACCCAGACTACTACGGAAACAGTGGATGAATACAGAAAAATGTCAAAGCCACAGCAGGATTCCATTAAGGATGTGGGAGGTTTTGTTGCAGGTCACTTAAAGGCAGGCAGACGTAAAAACGGTACAGTGCTTTGCCGTTCCATGCTGACACTTGATATGGATCATGGCAGTGCGGACATTCTGGATGAACTGGATATGTTTAATTCTCATAAGATGTGCATTTATTCCACTCACAAGCATACACCGGAAGCACCGAGACTTCGTCTGATCATGCCTCTTACAAGAGATGTATCGGAAGATGAATATCCTGCAGTTGCACGTAAGGTGGCTCAGGAAATCGGCATGGATATGTTTGATGATACAACCTACCAGCCACACAGACTGATGTACTGGCCTTCGACATCTTCAAATGGGGAATATATTTTCCGTGTTATGGATGGGGATATTGTAGATCCGGATTATTATCTTGGACTTTACGATGACTGGCGTGATGTTTCTACATGGCCTGTATCATCAAGAGAATCAGAGGCAGTGAAGAAAACTGCATCGCAGCAAGCAGATCCTCTTACTAAGGATGGAGTGGTAGGAGCATTTTGCCGCACCTATTCTATCAGGGATGCGATTGATAAATTTCTTAAGGATGTGTATGAGCCGTCTGCAATGGAAGGCAGATATGATTATATTCCTGCGGACAGTAGTGCCGGTGTAATTATTATTGATGAAAAGTTTTCCTACAGTTTCCATGCGACAGATCCGGCGTGTGGTCAGCTTCTGAATGCTTTTGATGTGGTGAGAGTTCATAAGTTTCCTGATGATGATCCGAAAAAGTCATTTAAGGCGATGGCTAAATTTGCAAGTTCAGATGAAGAGGTAAAGCTTCTTATCTTTAAAGAAAAACAGGACAGTGCGGCTGAGGATTTTGATGAAGAAGACCCGGAAGCGTGGAAGAAGAAACTGGAATATGAGGATAAGTCATTACAGCTTAAAAATACCCTGCGCAATCTGACCTTGATTTTGGAGAATGATCCAAAGCTTAAGGATATTGTGTTTAACCAGCACCTTGATGGCATGGAGATAAAAGGTGATGTTCCCTGGAAACATCCGTCAAAGTTCTGGAGAGATGCAGATGATGCCCAGCTGATCAGTTATGTAGATGAGAATTACGGCACCTTCTCACAGAGAAATTATGATATTGCGGTTGCAAAGGTCACGGATGACCGCTCTTATCATCCGATCCGTGAGTTTTTGCAGGCACTTCCTGAGTGGGACAAGGTCGAGAGAGTAGATACGCTTCTGATTGATTATCTGGGAGCTGCTGACAATAAATATGTCCGTGCAGTCACAAGAAAGACCTTATGTGCTGCAGCCTGCCGTGTATTAAATCCGGGATGTAAATTTGATACCATGCTTGTCCTGAATGGAAGTCAGGGAATTGGTAAGAGTACACTGATTGCCAAGCTTGGCGGAGAGTGGTTTTCTGATTCACTTTCCTTAAATGACACCAAGGATAAAACAGCAGCAGAAAAGCTTCAGGGTTACTGGATTCTTGAAATTGGTGAGCTTGCAGGTCTTCGTAAGGCAGAGGTGGAAACACTTCGTTCCTTCTTATCCAGACAGAATGACATTTACCGTGCGTCTTTTGGAAAACGCACCACACCGCATCCAAGACAGTGTGTATTCTTCGGTACCACAAATGCTGAGAGCGGATATTTAAGAGATACCACAGGCAACAGACGTTTCTGGCCGGTTAAGACTCCTGGCGGCGGCAGCAAGCGTTCGTGGGATGTAACACAGGAAGATGTTCTGCAGATATGGGCAGAGGTTATGCATTATGTGAAAGCCGGGGAGAAGCTTTATCTGGATCCAGAGGTGGAGGCACTTGCAAAGGCTGAGCAGAGAGAAGCAATGGAGTCTGATGAGCGTGAAGGTCTTGTGCGTGAGTACCTGGAAGCACTTCTGCCTGATAACTGGGATGATATGGATACCTTTGAGAGAAGGAATTTCCTTGATGGTACCGGCAAGGCTGACATTGGCAAAAAGGGTACTATCAGAAGAACACAGGTCTGCAATATGGAAATCTGGTGTGAATGCTTTGGCAAAGAGCGTTCCAATCTGAAGCGTGCAGATTCTAATGAACTGTCAGGTATTCTGGTGAAGCTTGGATGGGTGAGACTTGATAGAAAAGAGCGTGTAGCGAACTATGGTCCCCAGTTCATCTTTGTTCCCAAAGAGCGTAACTAAAAAAATATCTGGAACATAGGACTGTTCCGGGAACACTGATTTGTTCCATGAAAGTATGTCAGGCACATTTTTCGGAACAGACCAAATGCGGGCGGCGGATGCCAACTTTACTGCTTTTGTTCCTATGTTCCTAATATTTTCTATAAATATGAAAATAGAAAAAAGATGCCCTATAGATACCATAATACACA
>NZ_JAFBIZ010000167.1 GCF_021531995.1 Faecalicatena contorta | reverse complement strand
CTTAATTATAATACCACATTTTTGAGGGGGGACGGAGGATTTTTAAAAATTCCCCGTCCCAAATTAAAAATCGCCTGTCCCTTTTTATAGTTAATCTGTCTCTTTTTGTTTTAATTCTGTTTTTATTAGTTTGCGAATATTTTCTGCCTGATGCATGGAAATATTAAAGAAGTCTTTTATGAGAGTATCATACATTTTCCTGGAAGGAATATTGTCCAGTATTTCTATTACAGGGATATCCAGATCACGGTGCATATTATATAAAAGTGTAGTGGCAATTGCCTTGCGTTGAAGCAATTCGTCTTCAGGAAGATCGATAAAAACTTTATCTGTGGAAAATGTATGAAAAGATTTGAAGTGTTCGATAGATTCGAAATGTTTGTCAATGATTTCAAAAGCAATAGGATGAATAATACCAGAGTGTGGTGGTGAAATAAATTCTTTAAAACTACTGTAGCGGTAATTATCAATAGATTTGCACATATTTGCTTTTATGGGATTCAAATGGATGTAGCGTAGACAATTGAAGAAATATGACTCATCTTCGATGCATTGACTTCGAAAACGGCCGTCAAAGACATAACCAACACGATTATGTTTTTGATTATAGTATACTGCGTAAACTGAAAGGATCCTGGCCATAAAGGCGGACAGTTCTTCAATAGGAGCTCGCATTAGCAGATGAAAATGATTTGACATAACGCAATATGCAAATATTTTAATGTTGTATTGGCTGATGGAATCACGAATAATATTCAGAAATCGGGAACGCTCTAGATTTTTTGAAAAAATAGGAAATTTGTTAATGCCGCGGCTGGTTATGTGATAAAACTCAGTGCTGCTTTCCTGTCTGGGCTTTCTGGGCATGTCGATACTCCTTTCTGAAAAGGAACAGAACATAAACAGGGACAGGTGATTTTTAATTTGGGACGGGGAATTTTTAAAAATCCTCCGTCCCGTTTTGGGTTTTATTAATATGATTTTCCCCAATATGCCATATGTTTTGCCGGTTTTCCACACCAAATACATTTATCAGAGATCATTTCTTCGTCTTCAATCAGGCATCTGGTTGCCGCTCCACCGGTAACGTATTTTACTTCGCCTTCGCATTCTGGATCTCCGCACCAACATGCTTTTACGAATCCACGGTTTGCTTTGAATTTAGCTTCCATTTCTTCCATGGATACAGCTGTATCGATATGATCGTTCAGGAATTTTTCAGCTCTGTCGTACATATCCTGCTGTTCCTGCTCTAAGATTTCGCGCAGCTTTGTTGCGATTTCATCCAGAGAAACAATTGTCTTTTCGCGGTTGTCACGACGAACAACAACAACCTGATTCTTTTCGAGATCCTTTGGTCCGATTTCGATACGTGTCGGGATACCAAGGATTTCCTGTTCGGAGAATTTCCATCCGGTACTCTTGTCGGAATCATCGATTTTAACTCGGTATCCGGCTTTTTTGAGTTCGTCTAATAAAGCATAGGATCTCTCAAGTACGCCTTCTTTATGCTGAGCGATTGGAATGATACGACATTCAACTGGCGCTACATGTGGTGGAAGTACAAGTCCATCGTCGTCACCATGTACCATGATCAGGCCGCCGATACTTCTTGTGGACCATCCCCAGGAAGTCTCATAAGCGCTCTGAAGCTGGTTGTTTTTATCAACATATTTAATATCAAATGCATCCGGGAATCCGCTTCCGAAGAAGTGGCTGGTTGCAGACTGCAGTGCTTTCCCGTCATGCATTAAAGCTTCTATGGTGTAGGTATCCTGAGCTCCGGCAAATTTTTCGTGTTCCGCTTTTCTACCGGCTACGAAAGGCATTGCCATGGTTTCTTTGTAGCAGTCTTTGTATACCTGCCACATCTGAATGGTTCTTTCTTCCGCTTCCTCATAAGTAGCATGAAGTGTATGCCCCTCCTGCCATAAAAATTCTCTGGAACGAAGGAAAGGTCTTGTGGTCTTTTCCCAGCGAAGTACAGAGTTCCACTGGTTCCATACTTTTGGAAGATCTCTGTAAGAACGTACAGTTTTTGCCCAGAGGTCACAGAATAATGTCTCTGAAGTAGGGCGGATGCACAGTCTTTCCTGTAATCTTTCCATACCGCCATGGGTAACCCATGCTACTTCAGGCGCAAATCCTTCTACATGATCCGCTTCTTTTTCCAGAAGATTTTCCGGAATTAAAGTCGGAAGATAAACATTTTCAACACCGGTTTCTTTAAAACGTTTGTCCAGATCAGCCTGAATCAGTTCCCAGATAGCATAGCCGTTTGGTAAATAATTCAGACATCCTTTTACGCTTGAATAATCGCAAAGCTGAGCTTCACGTACTACATCTGTGTACCATTGTGCGAAATCTACATCACGTGGTGTGATGTTTTTTACTAATTTTTCTTTTGCCATATTTCTCTTCTCCTTTTCTTTTTTGCGAAGTCTCTGACCCGCATTATTATGCCGGGAGCTATGGATGCCTTTAGGTGATCCGCGGCCTCTTTTATTGACGAAAATAAAACCGCCGGACTTCTCAGCTCCCCAAAAGGGACCGAAAAGTTCGGCGGTACCACCCTAGTTAACTACGACTGTCGTAGTTCTCTTCATTTGCCGTTAACGCTGGCAGGACGCTACATTTTCATGCAGTGGCTCCAAGACCGGTTCCATGCAGTTCGAGGCAGGTATCTTACACCAAATGATTCCCTCTCTGTGGCCTGCTTACATGTACTAATTCTCTTCGTTGCCATAAATCTTGAATTGACCATAATTTTAATCGAATGCTTCATTTTTGTCAAGACAAAGAAAAGATTATCTCAGTAAAATATAAATAAAGAATACCAGGTAAGCGATGAGAAACAGTACACCCTCTCTTCGTTGTATTTTGTGGTTGCTGATCGCGGAAATATAGACAATCAGGCTGGCTGCGATCAAAATAAGGGTATCATACACGGCTGTGACATCCAGCGTAATCGGCGTAATGGCGGAAGAAATACCCAGAATTAACAAAATATTGAAGATATTTGAACCGACTACGTTACCGACAGCAAGGTCATTTTCACCTTTACTGGAAGCTACCATGGAGGTAACCAGTTCCGGAAGAGAGGTGCCAAGTGCGACAATGGTCAATCCGATGAATGTCTGGCTCAGCCCAAATGTTTCCGCAATGTTGCATGCGCTTTCAACCACCAGGTTTCCGCCCCAGACGATTCCGGCAAGACCAAGTATAATAAAGGCGGTGCTTTTCAATGGGGACATCACTTTGTAATCTTCTTCGGCAGTAGTATCAGACCGGGAATTTAAGGCTGATTTAACAGTTGCATATAAAAAGATCGCAAAAAGAATGAGAAAGAGAATTCCCGCCCATCGACCAAGTATAAAAGTTTTATTGCCCTCCAGAATTTTGATGATTGAAAAGTCAGAATCTAAAAATAACAAAATAATTGCAATAAATATAGAAAATGGAAATTCTTTCCTTAACAGAGACCATTTTGCTTCAATTGGACGAATAATCGAACAACAACCGAGAACAACCAAAAGATTAAAGATATTAGAACCCAGGACATTGCTGACAGCAAGATCGTTATTTCCACGAATCGCAGCAGTCACACTTACGGATAATTCCGGCATACTTGTCCCAAATGCGACAACCGTCAGACCGATAACAATGGACGGAACTTTTAATAGTTTTGCGACACTGGAGCTTCCATCTACAAAAAAATCTGCTCCTTTGATCAGCTGAATAAATCCAAGAATTAAAAGAATATAGTTCATAGCAGTAACCCTTTCTATTACTAACAGTTATGTTATCTTGCATATTTTAGCACACTATGATTAAATGATAAAGAAAATAATTTTAAAATAAAGGAGATTTCCATATGCAGGCAGATGCCTTAAAC
>NZ_JAFBIZ010000166.1 GCF_021531995.1 Faecalicatena contorta | reverse complement strand
CCCGATTTGATTCATGATATCATCATACAATGTACAGATAGCACCGTGTTGTCTTATAGCATTAGAGAGTATGAACAATTCTGATTTCATGACACAATCTCTGTCTGAATCTATAAACTCATTTGAGTTAGGAAAAGCATTTTGCAGAAAATCAGACATAGGTGTGAGTTCAGCCGGAAAGACACGAGGAGTGTTTTTTCTTGCATCTGAGAAGATGGTATTTAGATCTTTTCCCCAGGTCTTCAGATGTTCATTTCGAATCAGAACCGTTGCCATTCTATTATCCTTACAGTCCAAAAGTACATAGAAGACAATTGCCAGATCCAAATATGGAATATGCGGTATGTCTTTTAGCAGGGATTGATTTGCCTTGAAATTGACTAATTTGTAGAGAATCTTTTCCTGAAGTTTTTCATAATCGAGCAGCATTTCTGTGTCCGTAAAGGAAACATCTGCAGCCTGGTGATACAGCTCAACAATATCTTCTGCAATCTGAGAAAGAGATTTTCCGGTCAGGTAGAATTCATACCATTCGTCCAGATACAAAACAGGGCTTATATTGGATGTATCATTGGAAAATTCAATTCCATGCTTCAGGGTGTTATTGTTCTTAGTCGTTGTGATAGGATTCAGGCTGATATGGGAATCAAGCCTGCTTTCCAGTTCTTTGAGTAATGTTTCTTGAAATTCGTTGTAATTCATAAAAATCTCCCTTCTGGTAAATTATTGGGCAATCATTTTTGTGAATAATTCGTTTGTCCTTCCCTCCTTCCTGCGTTTAGGCAAAAAAAGAGAATGGACACAAATGCGTTCATTCTCTAACATGCTGCAGATTCCTGCAAAATAAAAAAGCCAGAAGGCTCTGCATTGTGATGGCAGAGTAATCCTCCTGACTTATATACAAACCTAAACTGCGTGTGAATATCCATTACGGATGACACAAATAATGATTACAATATTATTTTAACACTATATATAGAAGATGTCAAATAATCAAAAACTATATATTGTGTATACAGGACTTTTATTATATCAATGATAGTAGAAAATATCAGATGATGTGTAGATTCCATATTTTCACTCTTGTAAAAAGAACACCAGTTCGATATAATAATCTAAAAGGAGGCGAACATAAGTTTGAATAAAGTGATTTTTCATATTGATGTGAATTCAGCCTTCCTTTCCTGGGAGGCTGTTTACCGCCTCTACCATTTAGGCGGAAAAGTAGATCTGCGGGATGAAGTAGCAGCTGTCGGTGGAGATATGGCCATGAGGCATGGAATTATCCTGGCGAAATCAATCCCGGCAAAGAAATATAATATCAAAACCGGCGAGAGTATTGTGGAGGCACTTCAAAAGTGTCCGCAGCTTAAATTGGTTCCTCCGAATTATAGTTTGTATGAAAGATGTTCCGCTGCTTTTATGGAGATCCTTCGGCAGTACTCTCCGGGTGTTGAGCAATATAGCGTGGATGAGGCATTTGTTGATATGACCGGTACCGAAAGTTTATGGGGAGAACCGGTCACTGCAGCAAATCGGATTCGTAATCAGATTCGAGAGGAACTTGGATTTACGGTAAATGTCGGGGTATCGGAAAATAAACTGCTGGCGAAAATGGCAAGTGATTTTCAAAAGCCTGACCGGGTCCATACCTTATGGAGACATGAGATTGAAATGAAAATGTGGCCACTTCCGGTAACGGACTTGTTCTTCGTTGGGCGGGCTACTGCAAAGAAATTGTTTCATATGGGAATCCATACGATTGGTGAGTTGGCGCAGTCTGATCCGATTATGCTGAAAAGTCATTTGAAAAAGCATGGGGAGGTGATCTGGGCATTTGCGAACGGGATGGATGTTTCTGTGGTTCAGTCAGAAGCTCCGGCAAATAAAGGATATGGGAACAGTACAACGATAGCTTTTGATGTTACAGACGCATCTACAGCAAAGCTGGTTCTCCTTGCTTTGGCAGAGACAGTTGGAACCAGATTGCGGGCGGCAGGCGTCCGTGCAGAGGTAATCGCCGTCGGAATCAAAACATTTGATCTTCAGTATGCAAGCCATCAGATGACCTTGAATAATGCGACCAATATAACGATAGAAATTCATCGTTGTGCATGTCAGCTTTTCGATTCTCTTTGGAATGGGAAAGCGATCCGGCATCTGGGCATTCATACCAGCAGGATTAAGGATCATATGGATATGCGGCAGCTTGATATGTTTGATACAACGGATTATGAAAAGCTGGAGCATATGGATGCAACTGTAGATAAGATTCGGATGCGTTATGGCAGGGATTCCTTAAAACGGGCAGTCTTTGTAGGAAGCAGGATCGATCACATGTCAGGTGGTATCAGTCGGGAAAAACGTACAGTAGATTATAAGAAAGTAAAGGTAGAATAGGAGGTGTCCTTTGATGGGATTTGCAATCGGTATGGAAGAGGAAAAACTTCAGGAGCAAGCAATTCGGGGAGTGCCACATAAGGTTGCGGCAGACTGCTGGTTTACCAGCACCGGTAAAATGATCCCCAGAATGATAAAATATGAGGATACTGAGGGAGCCAGGCATTTACTGAAAGATATTGAAGTGCTAAAATCTGATAAGAAGCATTATGCTGGTATTCTGATGTATCGATATGACTGCAGAGCAGTTGTGAATAATCGGATGCAGAACTTTATCCTGTGTTATCATCCGGACAATAATACGTGGGATATGATATTCCCGGAATAGAAAGAAGGTACAAAAGATGAATCCATTTTTAGATTGCCCTGTGTATGAAACAGAGCATTTTATTATAAGAAAACTGAAGCGAGAAGATGCAGAGGCGTTGTTTTCCTGCTATTCGGATCCGGATGCAGCAAGATTTTTCAATGGAGATTGCTGTGAGGATGATTTTTATTATACAGATTTGGAAAAATTCAAAGGATGTGTAGAATTCTGGCTGGAGCGGTATGAAGTACAGGACTTTGTACGCTGGAGCATTTTTGAAAAGGCAACTGATTATCTGATTGGAACAATAGAAATCTGTCCTTCTTTAAAATATGCAGCAGATGGAAAACGTATGGGGATTTTGAGAATTGATTTAAAATCTGAGTACGAAAGACAGGAAGTGTTAAATGAACTTATAGATATCCTGATTGAATATGCGTACGATGATTTCCAGATTGCGTCGTTGCTCATGAAAATTCAAAAGGATGCAGTAGAAAGGCAGAAGTTGATTAAAACATATCAGTTTGTTACAGCGAAAGATGAGTGTAATATTTCTTTTGAGGATTATTATATCAGGTACAAATAAAAAGAGCCGTCCGGATGGGCGGCTATTTTTAAACAAGTGTATTAAGCGAATTAAATATTTGAGTTTTTAAGAAAAAAAGCAATTAGTAGTTTGGTGGATTTTTTTGTATTAACATACTCAAACCACTCAATTTTTGCATGATATATCTCGTCCTGAGAATCAGAGCTAATATTAATAGAATCTCCGTTTTCTAATTTGGTATAAAGTGGAAGAGCTTCTGAGCTGTTGTTGATAAAAGCGCCTTTTGCACAATAACCAATATCTGGATGTAAATAAAAAGCAAAATCTAAAGCAGTGGAGCCGCGCTCAATATAATGTGGTGTGTTGCTCCTATCATAGACTACTATTTGTTTATCGACACCAGAAAACATTTGTTCATGACGAAAATGAATGTTTGCAGATGCTCCAAATCCGTAAGTGTTTTTTAGATAAACGGTTTTAGTTTTCAGAAACAATCGATATCTACAATAGAAGTAGTCCTCTAGCAGTAGATATGTATCGCTTTTATCCGAAACGCTTTGATAATCTATTATTCGTATTTTTAGCGGGTGTAGTATGTTTTTGTAAAATTCAACAAAAGAATCCATTGCTAAAGAATTATCGGTATCATTAAATACTAATGTTATATCAAATAGCGGAATACTATATTTATTTAAATATTCATTTGGATTATCTGACATATCAGGATTAAATC
>NZ_JAFBIZ010000165.1 GCF_021531995.1 Faecalicatena contorta | reverse complement strand
CTAACTTAACTGCCTGTACTTTGTATTCATGGTCATATTTACGTGCCATTTTGAGTACCTCCTTATTCTCTTGATTTTATCATGAAATCCTTGAGAATAAGATGTCAACTTTTTTTATACCACACCACCCTGGGAGTGCTTTTCCCGGTTGACAGTATGGACAGCTGTGAGGAAATGATGATACAGGACTGGCCGGACGCTCTTTACAAGAAAGATGACACGGCATTTCTCTGTTGGACTTATTCTCCGGAAGTCACTTATGTTCTGGAATACACTCCAAGCAAAATTGATGATTCCGAAATCATCAAGATGGCTGAAAGTGCAGAACCTGTAAAATAAAAACCACAGTCTACACTTCAAATCGGAGCGTGACTGTGACTTTTTATTTATGCACGGGCATGATTTTTCTATCATTCCTTCTTGGAAAAATGTGATTTTATCACGGAGAGCGCCTCCGAAACAGGTTATACTACAAATACAAAACACAAGGAGGTATTCTTATGAGACTGAAAGATAAAGTTGCAATCATCACCGGAGGCAGCCGTGGCATTGGCTACGCTACCGCAGACAAATTTTTGAAGGAAGGTGCTACGGTAATCCTGACCGCAAGCTCACAAGGTTCTGCTGACAAAGCGGTTGCGCAGCTGAAAGAAAAGTACCCTGATGCAACAGTTGCGGGAATCAGTCCTAACCTGTCCAATTTGGAATCTGTCCGCAATGCGTTCCGAGAAGCTGCCTCAAAATACGGTTGCATTGATATTCTGGTGAACAATGCCGGTATATCCGAAAGCACTCCCTTTACCGAGTATACGGAGGAAACCTTTGATAAGGTTATGGATCTGAATGTAAAAGGCGTGTTCAATGCTACAAGAGCCGCCAGTGAGTGCATGATTGCAAAAGGTCAAGGTGTTATTCTCTCCACCTCCTCAATGGTCAGCATTTACGGCCAGCCCAGTGGCTTTGCTTATCCCGCATCCAAATTTGCTGTCAATGGCCTGACGGTTTCCCTTGCCCGAGAATTGGGTCCGAAAGGTATTCGAGTGAATGCAGTCGCTCCCGGTATTACCCTGACCGATATGATGAAGGCTGTTCCCAAGGAAGTAATTGATCCGCTCATCAAGCAGATCCCTCTGCGCCGCCTGGGTCAGCCGGAGGATATTGCCAATGCATTTGTGTTCCTGGCATCTGACGAAGCATCCTATATCACGGGCGTTGTGCTCAGTGTAGACGGAATGGCAAGAACATAAAAAGGAAGCTATTACGATGATGGAGGAGGAAACCGGATACATCATCCTCGATGTTCGTACTGCTCAGGAATATAGCGAAAAGCATATTCCCGGTGCCATCAATATTGCCAACGAATCCATTGGCACAGAGGATATCTCTGAACTGCCGGATAAAGATCAGCTGATTCTGGTATACTGCCGCAGCGGTAATCGGAGTAAGCAGGCATCTGAAAAACTGGTGAAACTGGGCTACATCAATATCATTGAGATTGGCGGAATTAATAGTTGGCCCGGTGAAACAGTCACCGGCGATAAGTGATAAAATCACAGAACAAGGAACGACTACTGGATATAATAAAGCCATAAAAAAGAAAACAGGAGGACTTAAATATGTCTGCTATCAGTGTTAATAAAAACAATTTCAATCAAGAGGTTTTGAACTCGGACAAGCCCGTCCTGATGGATTTCTGGGCTCCCTGGTGTGGTCCTTGCCGCATGGTAGTTCCTCTGGTAGAGGAGATTGCCAAGGAGCGCTCCGATATCAAGGTTGTTAAAATTAATGTGGATGAGGAACAGGAACTGGCTATGCAGTTCGGTGTGATGAGCATACCCACTCTGGTGGTTATGAAGAACGGAAAGATTGTCAATCAAGTCACCGGTGCCAGACCTAAGGCTCAGATTCTCGCCATGCTGTAAGGAGGTGCAAAGATGAGATTCTTCGATTTCCTGAAAGGCCCTGACATCAATCAGGGTGTCAAAGAATATAGCACTACGGATGGCGCAGTCCTGCTGGATGTTCGCACCCCCGACGAATACCGGCAGGGGCATATCCCCGGCAGTAAAAATGTTCCTTTGCAGTCCATTGACAAAGTGGCTGGCATGATTGACAATAAAGCTACCCCCATCTTTGTACACTGTCTCAGTGGTGCAAGAAGCCGCCAGGCAGCTGCTGTTTTGCAGCAGCTGGGTTATACCAACGTGAAAAACATAGGCGGAATTTCCGCTTATGCAGGAAAGGTGGAACGATAATATGAAAGTTGTAATTGTAGGCGGTGTGGCAGGCGGTGCTACCGCTGCCGCCCGTATTCGCAGACTGAATGAGCAGGCAGAAATCGTAGTTTTTGAGCGCTCGGGGTATATCTCCTATGCCAACTGTGGTCTGCCATACTATATCGGTGATGTGATTACCGATCGGTCGGATCTGACCCTCCAGACCCCGGAAAGCTTCTTCTCCCGGTTCCATGTAAACATGAAGGTGCGTCATGAGGTCACGGCTATCCATCCCGAAAAAAAAGAAGTTACCGTGAAAAATCTGGAAACCGGTGAGGAGTTCGAGGAGAGCTATGACAAGCTGATTCTCTCTCCCGGAGCCAAGCCTACCCAGCCCCGGCTTCCCGGTGTAGGTCTTGATAAGCTGTTTACCCTGCGCACTGTTGAAGATACCTTCTGCATCAAGGATTACATCAATGCAAACCATCCCAAATCCGCTGTACTGGCAGGTGGTGGCTTCATCGGATTGGAGCTGGCAGAAAACCTGCGAGAGCTGGGGATGGATGTCACCATTGTCCAGCGTCCAAAACAGCTTATGAATCCCTTTGATGCCGATATGGCTTCTTTCATCCATAATGAAATGCGCAAGCACGGTGTAAAGCTGGCACTTGGTCATACCGTAGAAGGGTTTGAGGAAAGGGACGGCGGCGTGGATGTGCTGCTGAAAGACGAACAGCCTCTCCATGCGGATATGGTAATCCTGGCCATTGGTGTTTCTCCCGAAACCACCCTTGCAAAGGATGCCGGGTTGGAACTGGGCATTAAAGGAAGTATTGTGGTCAATGACCGAATGGAAACCTCCATTTCCGACATCTATGCCGTGGGCGATGCGGTGCAGGTGAAGCACTTCGTCACCGGGCAGGATGCTCTGATCTCTTTGGCTGGCCCTGCCAATAAACAGGGACGAATCGCTGCGGACAACATCTGTGGCGGAGACAGCCATTATACCGGCTCCCAAGGCAGCAGTGTCATCAAGATCTTCGGCATGACTGCCGCTACTACCGGCGTAAATGAGACCAACGCCAGAAAAACAGGGCTGGATGTTGATACGGTTATCCTGTCACCCATGAGCCATGCAGGTTACTACCCCGGCGGGAAAGTCATGACAATGAAGGTGGTCTTTGAAAAGGCGACTTATCGCCTGCTGGGTGCGCAGATCGTAGGCTATGAAGGTGTGGATAAGCGCATTGATGTGCTGGCCACCGCTATCCGGGCAGGAATAAAAGCCACGGAACTGAAGGATCTGGATCTGGCCTACGCACCGCCTTATTCCTCTGCGAAAGACCCGGTAAATATGGCTGGCTTTATGGTTGAGAATATCGCAAACGGTGTTCTGAAACAATGGCATCTGGAAGATGCAGATCGTCTTCCTCGTGACGGAAGCGTAACTCTGTTGGACACCCGCACTGTGGAAGAATTCGCACACGGACACATTGACGGCTTCTTTAACATCCCGGTGGACGAGCTGCGGGAGCGGCTGGGTGAGCTGGACAAGCGTAAGCCTGTCTACGTCATCTGTCAGAGCGGTCTGCGCAGCTACATTGCCTGTCGTATCCTGGCCGGAAACGGCTTTGACTGCTATAACTTCTCCGGCGGCTTCCGGTTCTATGATGCTGTGACCAATGATCGCTGTCTCATTGAATCGGCTACGGCCTGCGGAATGGATCGGTAGAGTAGGTTAGAGGGCTTTGCCCTCTCTCCCCTCATCAAACCGTGCATGAGGTTCTCCCTCACACGGCTTTCCGACATTCTTCTTTCTACAGCATTACGTCATGCCGTAGCCATTCTTTTTAA
>NZ_JAFBIZ010000164.1 GCF_021531995.1 Faecalicatena contorta | reverse complement strand
GTTATATCTTTTCCAACAGTTAATTTTGTTATTTTAGAAATATATTCATACCATGGAGTATTCTTATATGAATCGTAATTTTCAACAGTTCCATTTCCAGAAAGAGTGAGATTACCATCTGTTGTAAGCGTCCATGTTACTGTTTCTCCACATGAACCACTTGCCAAAGTTTCTATTGTTCTTTCAGTATAATTTAGACTTAATCTTTCAGCATAATTTTTTGCATAACTCTGGTAACCAACACTTAATAATACATTCGAAGAATTTCTAAATGTACTATCTGCAATAAATGAAACACTATTTGGAATATAAATCTTTGTAAGGTTAGAACAATTTGCAAAAGCCAGTCCATAGATTGTTGTCAGTGCTTCCGGTAGAGTCACCTCACTTAATGAAGAACCATAGAATGCAGTTCCTCCAATTTTCGTAAGTTTACTTCCTTCTTCAAATTCTACTTCAGAAAGTAATGGTTCATCTGCAAATGCATAATTTGAAATACTTGTAATATCTTTACCGATCACAACTTTCAAAATTGACTTACGATATGTATACCATGGAACAACATTTGATGATGTATAGGACTCCATAGCTCCATTTCCAGAAATCGTTAATATACCCTCACTTGAATAACTCCATGTCAATTCATTACCACATGAACCACTTCCAAGAACTTCGGCACCTCTCTCCGTATAAGGAATACTGTTCGTTTCAGCAAATTGTTTACCATAACTATTCATTCCAACACTGAGAACTATTTTCGGGTCATTTTTAAAAGCACTGACTCCAATAAATGAAGTTCCATCTGGTATATAAACATTTTCAAGATTTGAGCAATTGCCAAATGCAAGACCATAAATTGTTGTTACTTTTTCAGGTAAAACTACTTCTTTCAGTGAAGAACTGTAGAACGCAGTTCCTCCAATTTTTGTAAGTTGACTTCCTTCTTCAAATTCCACTTCAGAAAGTAATGGTTCATCTGCAAATGCATAGCTTGAAATACTTGTAATATCTTTACCAATCAAAACTTTCAAAATAGATTTACGATATGTATACCATGGAACTTTATTTGTTGCTTCATATGATTCCATTAAACCACTACCGGAAATCGTTAATATACCATCACTGGAATAGCTCCATGTTGCTTCACTTCCACAAGTACCACTTCCAAGAACTTCAGCACCTCTCTCTGTATATGGAATGTTGTTTGTTTCTGCAAATTGTTTACCATAACTATTCATTCCTACACTGAGAACAATTTTTGAATCATTTTTAAAAGCACTGGCTCCAATAAATGAGGTTCCATCTGGTATGTAAACATTTTCAAGGTTCGAACAATTAGCAAATGCCAAACCATAAATTGTTGTTACAGTATCCGGTAAAGTCACCTCCTTTAATGAAGAACCATAAAATGCAGTTCCTCCAATTTTAGAAAGTATACTTCCTTCCTCAAATTCTACCTCAGACAATCCAGGTTCATCTGCAAATGCATAATTTGAAATATTAGTAATATCTTTACCAATCACAACTTTTTCAATGGATTTACGATATGTATACCATGGGACTTCATTTGTCGATGCATATGATTTCATTGCACCACTACCTGAAAGTACTAATAAGCCACCACTTGAATAGCTCCATGTCACATCATCACCACATGTGCCGCTGTCGATAGCCTCTTTATCTCTCTCAATATATTGGATTCCATTCGTCACAGCAAAATTTTTTGCATAGCTGTCTTTTCCAACATTTAGAACTACATTTGTACAATTCTTAAATGCTGATGGGGCTATATATGAAACGCCATATGGCAAATATACTGATACCAGATTTGTACATCCATAAAACGCGTTTCCATAAATTGTAGTTACATTTTCTGGCAGAATAATTCCTGTCAAAGAAGTACATCCATGGAAAACTTCTCCGTTTATAGTTGTCAATTTACTACCTTCTTCGAAGGTTACCGTTGTAAGGTTCGTACACCTGATAAAATCATTCTCTGTAAGCTTTGTTATTCCAGCCGAAATGATTACAGACTTAACACTTGTTCTATACTGATACCATGGTACAACACCGTATGATACATACTTTTCAATCGCTCCTGTACCCGAGATAACGAATTCTCCATTTTCATACAAAACAAATTCTGCGCTCGTTCCACAAATACCAGCAATAATTACATCTGCAGTACTGCAGCTTGTATATTGACCATCTGTAAATAAACAAGTTTCACCACCAATCGTATACTCTCCATCATAAGCTAGTCCATTATCATCAAAGTAGTAATGTGTTCCGCTTAAATATTGGTGTCCAGTCATGTACTGGCCAGATACAAAATACATTCTTTTTCCTGTTGCTTTATCTGTAGCAAATCCTGAATATTTACTGTCTTCTGCATTTATCTCATAGCCACATACAGAACATTTTAATGTATTTGTTTCAGAGTCATAAACGTATGTGTGATTCTCGTCTTCACAATGATACTTGTTAAGCGTATAGGTATCAAAAATACTCTGTGTTCCATTTGATACATTATATGTTGTAACGGTAATGGAATCATTATTTGCACTGACACTTAAATATATTGCATCATAATCCTGTGTTGCAATAGAAAAATTAAAGTTTTCATTTGCAGTAACCGCATATGATTTCTCTCCGGTTGAACCACAGATATAATATACAGCACCATTTTTTTCATCGACCATACCATTTGTCATAGGCTTCGTACGAGCATAAGAATGATCATGGCCAGAAAAGACAATATCAATTCCTGCTTCATCTACGGCTTCAGGAATATAGTCATTAATAATCTGGCTTCCTCCTTCTACATTCGTATAATATGCAGGCTGGTGCATAGCCAATATTTTCCATGAAGCATCACTCTTTGAAGCATCTTCCTTTAACCAAGCAGCAAAATTTTTGAGTGTTGAAGCATCTGTCGTATAGCTGAGAGTTGCAACATATACATTGCCATATTCTATTGAATAATAATCTCCGGGTGTGTCAAAAATAGTATTTGCTGCACTCGCTCCATTATCTCCAAATTGTTCATGATTACCAATTACATGCATAATATCTGTCGTACTAAAAGCACCTGTACCAAAGACATTTAAGAAATTCTCCCAATCGGAATACAATGCCGGAGATTCAATTGCATCACCTGTCTGAATACCAAAATCATATGAAGAATTTGCAATTTGTTCATTGATAGTTTCTATGCTTCCAGTTTCTCCTACAGCTGTCTGCGTATCACCTAAAACAAAGAAATTAGTGTCTGATTTACTACCTGCTGATGTACTGAAGTGTTTAACGTCAGACCATTTCTCTCCGTCACCTACCTGATAGTAATAATCTGTGGAAGATTTTAAACTGGTTATTGTTACATGATTAATTAATACAGCATGATTATCATTAATATCTCCACTGCCTGAGAAACTTTTCAGCACACATTCTCCTTCTTTTGTTGTATCAAGATTATCTTCAGATGTTCCATACTTTATAATTGCTTTTTTAGATGCACAACTTGGACTTGCCATCCAAGAAATACTCTGCATTGAAGATCCATTTGTTACAGCATTTTCAATAATGTAATAAGGAGTTCCGTCAGAAGTGTTTGCTGCGGAATAACTCTGAGCTTTAACCGGGAATGAATATCCTTCATCTCCTTTTGCATAAACTGTAAAACTTTGAACTTTATCAACAAATTTGTCAGTTGTCAAAATACCATCATCATTTGTCTTACCTAATGATTCTTCAGTATCATCAATTACAAACACTTCAACATTTGAAGCCTTATTTCCATTTACATCTGTTACTGTTATGATTCCATTCTCTGCGCCAACAAGCATAGTTCCAATGTTTATATCATATGCGGCAATAATAGGAATACGTGTAGAGGCAGTTGCAAATGTATTAATAACAGATGCATCTTTATCAGAAACATAAGTAACTTTGCCACTTACTACATTGTAGGTTAGTGCGGAACCATTAGATAAACCAGAAGGAATGTCTACATCAATAACTGCTATTCTATTTTCTCCTTCTGTAGATGCATTTTCATTTCTTATAGCATGAATTGTAAGTATTCCAG
>NZ_JAFBIZ010000163.1 GCF_021531995.1 Faecalicatena contorta | reverse complement strand
CCATTACGATGAAGTGATATTGTAATAGGTGTTTTTTCATTATTAAGAAAAGAGGGAAGATGTATGCCGGAAAACGTAATTATGAATCTTGAAGAACCGCAGCAACTGGAAAGCCTGAAATTAAATATGGAATTATTGGAAAAAGAGCTTATGAGAAACCACCAGATCGATCCTAATCTTTATATAGAGTACGATGTCAAGCGTGGACTTCGTGACTCTGCAGGTAAAGGTGTCCTGACCGGGCTCACCGAAGTCTCCGACGTATGTGCCTACAATCTCATCAACGGACGTATGATCCCGGCAGACGGTGAACTCTACTATCAGGGAATTAACGTAAAAGAACTGATCAACGGTCTCCAGGGAAGAAAGTATGGATTTGAGGAAACGATCTATCTTCTTCTGTTCGGGAAACTTCCATCTCCGAAAGAACTGAGTATGTTTCTGGATGTTATGTTCGATCTGCAGACACTGAGCGGCCGTTTTGTCCGTGACGTCGTTATGAAAGCTTCCAGTGAAAACATTATGAATGCCATGCAGCGCTGCATTCTGACTCTTTATACCTACGACTCGGATCCTGAAAACATTACTCCGTCCAATGTACTGCGCCAGTCACTGGAACTGATTGCCAAACTGCCACTGATTGCAGTCTACTCCTATCATTCATATCGACATTTTCGAAAGGATGAAACTCTGTTGATCCGCAATCCTCAGAAAGGTCTGTCACTGGCAGAAAATATTCTTCTGATGCTTCGCCCGGACAGCCAGTACACAGAATTGGAAGCGAAAGTTCTGGATATCGCACTTATTCTGCACGCGGAACACGGAGGTGGTAATAATTCAACATTTACCACTCACGTTGTCACCTCTTCCGGAACGGATACATACTCTTCCACAGCTGCATCTATCGGATCTCTGAAAGGTCCCCGTCATGGTGGTGCCAACCTGAAAGTACAGAATATGTTTGCGGACATCAAAACTCACATCAGTGACTGGACCAACGAAGAAGAAGTCGCTGCTTACCTGAATAAGATTCTGAACAAGGAAGTCTTCGATCATTCCGGACTGATCTACGGTATGGGACATGCAGTATATACCCTTTCCGACCCACGTGAGGTCATACTGAAAAAATTTGCAAAAGCACTTGCGGAAGAAAAAGGACTGATGGAAGAGTTCGCACTGTACGAACTGGTAGAACGCCTGGCAGGACAACTGATCATGGAGCATCGCAAGCTCTTCAAGAATGTCTGCGCCAATGTTGATTTTTACAGTGGATTTGTATACTCTATGCTGGATATTCCAGAAGAACTCTTCACTCCAATCTTCGCAATTGCACGTATGCCCGGATGGAGTGCGCATCGCCTGGAAGAACTGATCAATGCCGGCAAGATTATCCGTCCTGCTTACAAATATGTGGGAAGACACACGGAATTTCACAACCTGAACGAACGATAAAAGGCGAAAGGGATTGTTGCAAAATGACAAAAACATATTTTGCAACAATCCCTTATACTTATCACAGCATTCGTTTTCAAAAATCTTTTCTATTTATTTGACACAAACAAAAATCCCAAAAAACGAATCAGCGTATATACTACAAACACTACCGCAATTATGGTCTCAATAAACACTACATACTGAAGCACCGGCATCGGTGTTCCCATATTGGCAAGGCATGCCATGGTCTGCTTGGATGCAATCGCGCTGATCACAAATGGGAACGTAAAAGCTGCATAACTCGGATAAAATTTCAGCTTCAGATATCCCACTGCCTTAATCAGGGAGAAAATATATAACACGGTCGCCACAGCAAACATTGCAAGCAAAAATCCTCTGGACTTCGGTGTCACAGACTGTACATATCCTGCAATGCAGAGACTCGTCGGTGCCGCATAGATACAGATCAGCGGCCTGGCCGGCTCCGGAATCTCCGGGCACTTCACATAACGCACGGTCACAAGCACCAGAAGCAGGATCAAGGTTACAAATCCGAACCAGAAAACTGCCGTACCAAGTCCGGTCTTCTCATATGCAGGTGCGGTAACAGATGCCACAACAATTCCAACATATACAATATAATAACTTGCAAATACTTTCGGAAGCTGCAGCTTCAGAACAAATTTTGCCGTAAAATATACGATCAGAACAATATGCAGAAGAATGGCAAAATACCAGATGTACATGGCCGCCGGTCCGATCAATGGCTTCACATACGTACTGAGAAGCATCAGTGCCATCGGAAATGTTCCGGATACACTGGCCATAATCGGATTCTGCATATCTTCTTTAAGCATCTGTGGGAACATGACCAGTTTCAGCAATATCAGAACAAGTAAGAGTGCTGCGACGATTCCGCACACATAACGAATTCCTTCCCCGTAACTCTGCAGCAGATTGCCCAGTGCAGCCAGTCCAAGCATCACGCCACAAAGCGGCACCGGTACTTTTTTAATTATATCTTTCATGTCGTAATAATCCTTTCTGTCACAATCTTAATTTTATCCTGCCAAGATTCACCTGCGAATCTTGACGCACCCTGATTAAATCTCTGCAACGGTACGTCTCGGAGCCGGTTCGTCGATCTCATCCAGATTCTTAATTCCCAGTTCACGACAGACAATCTGAGCTACCTTCCAGGTACACAGACCGGTAAAGAAAATACACTGCTCTTTATGCTCTCCGCGTCCCTTGTCAAATTCTTTCGTCAGAACTCTGCAGCAGATTGCATTCTTTTGATTTGCAACTTTGAACCAGTCATGAAGTTCTTTCGTCAGTTCCATACATTTCACACTCTTCGGATTCGTAGGTCCATCCTGCTCCGTACGTCCAAAGAACATTCCAAGTGCAAGAATTCCACCATTAAATGCGCCGCATACGCAGCCGGACTTTCCTGCACCAACCGCCATACCGGATGCCATAGCAATCACTTCTTCCGGAACATCCAGCTTAAATTCTTCACGGATTGCACTGATAAGTGCCTCACAGCAATAATAGCCCTCTTTAAACTTTTTCTCTGCCACCTGCTGTACCGCTCTTGGACTGATCTCTGTTACACCAATTTTCATTATGATTCCTCCTCTTCAAACAATTCTATTTCTTTTCATTTTATCATAAACTTATTCTCCCTACCTATTAATATTATCAATAAGATTATTTTTATATACTATATGAATAAAAAAGCACAAAAAAAGGCTCTGCACCATTTTCTGTTTTTGTACAAAACAGGGAATTTTAAGAGCCTTATCAACCATTTGTTTCAATTTATCAATTATCTGCTGATACATCCGGTGTTAATATTATCCATCCAGCTTTTGATATGTTTCTGAAATATATCAACCCCGTTTCCGATTGCTTCATGCTTTCGTGTCACCATACAGATCTTCCATTCATAACTTCCATCTTCAAACGGAAGCAGAACCAGATCGTCATGTCCCATATCATCCGATATAAAGTCCACTGTGACAGAGATTCCTTTATTTTCTCTCACCATCTTATGACACAGGCTGAAGCCGCTCGCTTCAAATACAATATCCGGTTCAAATCCCTCTTCCCGGCATCGATCTACAATCATGTGGTGAATCTTGAATTCTCTGCTTTCAATATACAGGGGTTCGCCTCTCAAATCCTGTATGGTAGCCGCACGCTTGCTGCTGAGAGGATGCTTTTTATGAACCAGCAGTTTTACCGGATAAGATGCCAGTTCCAGCACATCATATAACTCCTCATCACATGGGGCCTGATTAAACATAACATTGCCCTCTCCAGACTGAAACCAGCGCTCGATCTGCCTGTCCGGGCACTCTCTGTAATGGAGTTCTATATCCGGATATCTCTTTTGAAAATCCATCAGACACTCCGGCGTAACCAGACGCAAGATTCCAAATGCCGAAAGCAGATCAACCACTCCATGCTCTTTCTGCCGGATTTTAAGAATATCCTTTCTCATACTATGATATTCTTTATATTCCGTTTTTGCATATTCAAGAAATCGTTTCCCACATTCCGAAAGCTCCATCCCACTTCCAGTCCTCAAGAAAAGGATACAGTCACATTCCGTTTCCAGATTTTTAATCACCTTACTGATTCCCTGCGGAGTCATGTACAGAAGCTTTGACGCTTTTGTAAGCTGCTTTTCTTCCGCCACCACAATAAATACTTTCAAATCCCTGATATTCATCGTCTTATAATCACCTCATACTGTATTATAACACATCTTTTGGCTGAATATCCTGAGAATAAATGAGTAAATGGATATATGACTCTTTTCACTTACACATTTTCAAAAAATTAGCACTCACCTATTGACAGTGCTAATAATATGTGTTATAT
>NZ_JAFBIZ010000162.1 GCF_021531995.1 Faecalicatena contorta | reverse complement strand
ATTCTAGAAAATCAAAATTTACAGGCAAAGGAGAAAGCATTGATAATCAGATTACCAGATGTAAAGAATACCTGAAATTTCATTACAATGTTGAGGATGAAGATTCTATTATCGTTTTTGAAGATGAAGGATACTCTGGTAAAAATACCAATCGACCTCAGTTCCAAATCATGTTAGAGGCCTGTAAGCGAAAAGAAATAAAAGTTATCATCTGCTATCAATTAGATCGAATCTCCAGAAGTGTCAAGGACTTCTCTATATTATTAGACCAATTGACTGAATGGGGCATTGGTTTCGTGTCAGTCAAAGAATCTTTTGACACCTCGACACATATGGGAAAAGCTATGATGATTATTACTTCCGTTTTTGCACAGATGGAACGAGAAAATCTTGCCACACGACTAAAAGACAACTTCCAAACTCTGGCAAGGAGTGGGCATTGGCTCGGCGGTACAACTCCTACTGGATATAAAAGCACTGTCACTACCGGAAGTATTGCTTCAAATGGCAAAACCAGGAAAGCATATATGCTTGAACCCATTCCCGAAGAATCTCGAACGATTCAGAAAATTTTCTCTGCCTATCTGGAAACAAATTCTCTCACAATGGTAGAGAAATTATTACAGGAAGAACATATCTACACACGCAACAATATTCCATTTAAATGTTTTGCTATTAAAAATATTTTAAAAAATCCTGTCTATGCCAGTGCAGATGAAACTGTGTGGGACTATTTTCATGAATTAAATGCAAATCTCTGCTTTGAGAAGTCGGAATGCAGCAGTGAATACGGAATTATGGCATTTAATAAAAGTAACCAAACCAGCGGAATTCCACACGATATGAAAGAATATGAAGCATGGATTATTGCAATCGGAAAGCATACTCCTCTTGTCTCTGGAAAAGACTGGGTAAAGGTACAGAATATGCTTGCTTTAAATGCTTCTAAAACATTCCGCAAACCAAGAAGCAATCAGGCACTTTTGTCTGGTTTGATTTTCTGTGGGCATTGCGGAAATAAGATGCGTCCGAAGATGGGGCATTCTACCAGACCGGATGGCTCACGCTCTTTTAATTATCTATGTGAAACAAAAGAAAAAAGCCGGCAGAAAAATTGCACTATGAAAAACGCTCCCGGTAACCTTCTTGATGAGATGGTCTGTAATGAAATTAAAAAATTAGCAGAAGATGATTCTGTCTTTCTGAAACAATGGAGAGAAACGAAAAAGGCTTTACTCGCTAAAGGGGATACTCATTTAGCAGAATTAAAGTCTTTAAAAGCCAGTCTTTCTGAAAAGGAAAAGCAAATTAATAATCTGCTTATATCGCTCGCTGAAAGTGCTGATTCTCCGGCTCATGCTTACATACAGGAACGAATCAATTCGATTCACGAGGAAAAAGTACAACTTGAAAAGCGCATCAAAGAACTATCGGAACTCTCCAATAATCAATCCATCATGCTGGAAGCCGAGTTGGAATATGTTCCGAAGATGCTTACTTCTTTCAGTCAGTCTTTTGATTCTATGAGCCTAGAAGAAAAGCGTTCTACTTTAAGATTATTTATAGATAAAGTAATATGGAATGGAGAAACTATCGAATTATATCTGATGGGTTCTTCTGATACTTCCTTGTCCAAAGTGTCAGAGCCGCTACAGAGGGGTAGCCAAAACTGATATTCACTGCCACCGGCATCCGGAATTCCAACGCTTTCCGAAGAACATAATCCAGCCCTTCCATCAATTCGACCGTACGAGGAAAACCTTCCTGCATCGGATTTCCAAGCTTCACAACTAATAGTTCACTCTGTGATGCCACACCTGCATACACCCCATTACTGCCTCGTCCATTTCCTGCTACAATCCCGGCAACTGCAGTTCCGTGTCCGGAGATATCCATAGTTGGAAGCATCTCCCTCTGCAGCTGCAGTGTCGGCTGTCGTAACGCTTCATTGATCTGCTCCTGTGTATATTCCACTCCCAATGTATACCCTTCCGGAGAGTTTCTCCCTTCCCCGGGTACCAGCGATTGGTCCCAGAGTGCACGAATCCTGGTCGTACCGTCCGGATTGCGGAAGTCTTCATTGGTATAATCGATTCCTGAATCAATCACCGCCACAAGAACACCCTGTCCATATAATGAAAAACGGGTATTCTGCACCGCATTGATGCAGGATACCCGTCTTCCGTTCGCCGCCTGAAAGAACAACCGCTTCGGTTTTTCTACATATTCCACTTCCGGAACAGTCACCAGCCTCTCAATCAAAGATTCCCGAATGGTCAGAATCGCATATTCATTTTGAAGTTCTGTTACCTGATCCGATAGTGCTCTCACCTGATCAAGATTTCCGGAATATTTTACAATCAGATCCCATTTTCTTTCAATCGGATGATATCCGACATCCAGATTCAGTGATTTTTCCCGTTCTTCTTCCGTGGCATCCAACGCCAGATTCAACAGATTTTCCAACTTTTGACTTGTCATACTGTCCCTTTCTGTTTTAATAATCTTTTTGCTGCATTTTCATTAATATACCACAATCAGATCTCCTCTCAGATAAGGTGCCAGATCTGCCGGAATAAAGTATCCCTTTTCTTCCAGACATGCCGGACATACTTCCGGTACTCTTGTGCCTTTATGAATATATCCACAATTCAGGCACATCCAGTATCCTGTTCGGCCGGTTTCGTAATATCGTCCACTTTCCAGAAGCTCTGCGAGCAGTCCAAATCGTTTTCCATGAACCGCCTCAATCCTGGCAATATGGAAAAAGGCTGATGCTGCTTCTATGAATCCTTCTTCCTTTGCTTTTTCTCCAAAAGCCATATAGACATCATCTGCCTCTTCCATCTCATTGTGTTGTGCTGCACGCAGTAATCCTGTAATACTGTCATCATGGTCTACCGGATAACCGCCCTCAATATCGATCGTCTCTCCATTCAGATTTTTCAGAAGATCATAGAATCTTTTCGCGTGTGCCCTCTCCTGATCTGCAGTAAATAGAAACACTTCTCCGATCGCATAGTATTTCTTGTCTCTCGCCTCCTGTGCTGCAATGGTATATCTGTTTCTTGCCTGACTTTCCCCTGCAAATGCCTTCATTAAATTCACTTTTGTTTCACTATTTTTAAAATCAACAGCCATATCATATACTCCTTTTCTTCACTATCCTTAGTATATGATATGGCTGTTATATTATTCATAGATTTGATTTAATTAAATCCAATCAGTCTTCTGGCAACAGAATATGCCATCGATGAGATCTTTCTTCCCGGCTTTCCCGGAATATTCATCGTCTGCCCCAGAATTCCGTAACGAATTCTTAAGAACGTCTTGATATCTTTCTGCCTCAGATACTCCCAGAGTTCTTTCTTTTTCTCAAGATTTTCTTTGGATTTTGACCGGATACATAATATAGATGATACTGTCATCATAATTGCAAGATAATTCATCATGTACTGACGAAGTTTTTTACTCTGGATATCCTTCATCTGATACATATCTATCATCTTTCTGGTAACAAAGATCTGCTGATCCAGTCTCTTAATCATAACCTTTTCATTGACAGACTGATCTTCCCTTCCGATATAATACCGGTAAAAATCCACATCCAGATAATAAATCTTACGAACGTGTGGAAGCGGATAGTATACATAGATATTGTCCACATAAAATGTATGCTTTGGCAGACTGATCTGGCTCAGTTTCAGCATATCCGTCCGGTAGATTACAGAATGCATCAGGATATATTGATCCAGGTGAAAATGTCCGATCTCATCCCAGCGGAACACCTTTTCCTGCGGCAGAACATTCCTGTAATGTATGACCTTTTTATGCGCTGCTCCGACTTTTTCATACACATAATTCGAAACCAGCATATCAATACTCTCCTGTTCATCCTCCAACTGATGCAGAAACTGAAGTATTTTTTCCAGTGCTTCTGTATCTACCCAGTCATCACTGTCCACAACTTTAAAGTATTTCCCCTGTGCATCGGCAAGTCCTGCATTTACCGCATCTCCATGGCCCCCATTTTCTTTATCAACCACTTTAATGATACTCGGGTACTTTTCCATATATTCATGCGCAATTTCAGATGTTCTGTCTTTCGATCCGTCATTTACAATAATAATCTCTACGTCCTCTCCTCCCGGAAGGATGCTTTCAATCGCATGTGCCATATATTCCTGCGAATTATAACACGGAATCGCAAATGAAATGTATTTCATGCTCTTACTTCCTTTCTAATCGATAACTGTATTAAAGTATAAAGCATTTTCTTGGATTTTCCAACAAAATCTTTGCATAATATCCGTGTTAACAATTTGTTCATTTATCTTTCA
>NZ_JAFBIZ010000161.1 GCF_021531995.1 Faecalicatena contorta | reverse complement strand
GAAATATGAGGAAGAGCATTATCAATTCGATAAAATTAAAGATAAAATCTATCCATGGGTAAAAGAAGAGCTAAGAGATTCCCAGGCATTGAACGGGAAACGCTTTTCTGAAAAAGATACTCCGGTGATGGCATTTCTGGGTGAACTGAAGATTATATTTGTAATAAAGAGGGGGGAAGATGTGTTTGAGATTTTAAAAGACAATATGCTTCCACCTGAGTGTGACATTATAGGACTTTATCATACTGCCTGTGAGAATCTGATACGGGATGTGGAGTATGTGATTGCCAATACCTGGTATGGAGGATTTGGGATCGTGGCAGACGGACATCACGAGGCCAGTTCATTGTGCTTTAAGCATATTTGGACAGTATGTGCAGATAAATTGAAAGATGATCTGATGATTATGGTTCCGTGTAAGGATACGGTACTCTTTGCACCTGTAGGTAAACAGGAGGTTGTAGACAAGATGATGGAGCATGGGCAGATGGCGTATGATCAGAGCAGTGATAAGGTAAGTATGCAGCTTCTGGTGTTTTCAAAAGATGGAAAGGAACTGACTACATATGAGGATTAAGACCCAAATGATAGGAATGGATCTGGATGGAACCCTTCTTACGACTGAAAAAAAACTCACTCCTTATACACAGGATGTCCTGAAGCGTGCGATTGCACAGGGCATCATTGTGCTTCCGGCAACCGGAAGACCAGTGAGTGGTATTCCGGAAGAGATTATGCATTTTCCGGGAATCCGGTATGCGGTGACGGCGAACGGAGGAAGGATCGTGGACGTGCAGGAGAATCGGACAATCTATGAGAATCTGGTTCCGGTAGACAAGGCATATGCAATTCTTTCTGTATTTGAAAAATACGATACGCTTCGGGAGATCTACTATGACGGAATTGGATACTCGGAAGAAACGATGCTGAAGAATATTCACCGATACATAGAACCGGGCCCTATGGCAGATTATATGGTGGCAACCAGAAGGCCGGTACCGGATGTACATGCCAAATTCATAGAGACCAACCGACCGGTAGATAAGGTGCAGGGAATCTTTGCTTCGCTTGCTGATAAGGATGAGGCGCTTAAGGAGCTTGAGAAGATCACGGATATAGAGATTACGGGGGCATTGAGTCAGAATGTAGAGATCAATGCCAAAGATGTAGACAAGGGCAACGCACTTTTGAGACTTGGTCAGATCCTGGGAATCCCCGGAGAAGAGATCATGGCTTTCGGAGATGGAACCAATGATCGGAAGATGCTGGAGAAGGTGGGAACCGGAGTGGCGATGGCCAATGGAGTTCCTGAGGTGAAGGCTGCAGCTGATTATATTACCACATCCAACGATGAAGAAGGGGTTGCAAGATTTATTGAGAAATATGTGCTGGATTAAAGAAAGGAGTATACAATGTTAGATATTCTGAAAGTAATTATTCTTGGAATTGTAGAGGGAATTACGGAGTGGCTTCCGGTCAGCAGTACCGGACATCTGATCCTGGTGGGAGACCTGCTTAAGCCGGGGGTCAGCGATGAATTTATGGAGATGTTCAATGTGGTAATTCAGCTGGGAGCGATCATGGCGGTTGTCGTATTGTATTTTCATAAGCTTAATCCATTTTCAAAAAGAAAGACAAAGAAGCAGAGAATGCTGACCTGGCAGATGTGGATCAAGGTATTGATCGCATCCGTTCCGGCAGCGATCGTCGGACTTCTGTTCAATGATCTTCTGGATGAACTGTTCTATAAACCATTTCCGGTAGCTGTGATGCTGATTGTATACGGTGTTCTGTTTATTGTGGTTGAGAGCAGGAACAAAGGCAGACGTCCGGAGGTGACAAAGATCTCACAATTGTCAATCCAGATGCTTTTGTGGATCGGAGTATTCCAGATGCTTGCGCTGATTCCAGGAACCTCCCGTTCTGGTGCAACGATCGTTGGGGCACTGTTGGTCGGAGTGGCCAGAGAGACAGCAGCAGAGTTTACATTCTTTTTGGCGATTCCGGTCATGTTTGGAGCAAGCTTTCTGAAAATTCTGAAGTTCGGCTTTCATTTTACCGGTACCGAATTCGGCCTGCTGATGTTGGGATGCCTGATATCCTTCGGAGTATCTGTTGTGGCAATCAAGTTCCTGATGGGCTATATCAAGCAGCATGATTTTAAAGTGTTTGGGTATTACAGGATCATATTGGGTGGTATTATCGTAATCGTATCCATCATTCAGATGATTATTGCATAATATTGTATATAATATAAGGGGTTTTTTTTCTGAAATATGTGGAAAAAGCCCCTTGTTTTTTACGGGAAATGTGATAAAATATGTTCTATAAATGCATTTTTATGCAATATAATGAATAAATGGACAATTGGAGGAATAATAATGAATATGAAAAAGCTGATTAGCACACTTTTGATCGCAGCATGTGTATTTTCACTTGCAGCATGTGGATCTAAAACAGAGGAAACAGAATCAAAGGAAGAATCCGGTAAAGAAAGTGATACACTGGTTATGGCAACCAATGCAGAGTTCCCGCCGTATGAGTATTATGAAGGCGATGAGATCGTAGGAATTGATGCTGAGATTGCTCAGGCAATTGCAGATGAACTGGGAATGACATTAAAGATTGAAGACATGGCATTTGATTCTATTATTCCGGCAGTTACAAGTGGAAAAGCAGACTTTGGTGCAGCAGGAATGACAGTTACAGAGGATCGTAAGAAAAATGTAGATTTTACCGATACTTATGCAACAGCAACACAGGTGATCATCGTTAAAGAAGACAGTGATATTGCAGGTCCGGATGATCTTGTAGGAAAGAAGATTGGTGTGCAGTTAGGTACGACCGGTGATATCTACGCAGGAGACATCGAGGATGCAGAAGTAGAGCAGTACAATAAAGGATTTGAAGCAGTTCAGGCACTGACACAGGGCAAGATCGATGCAGTTGTGATCGATGGAGAGCCTGCAAAAGAATTTGTTGCACAGGCAGAAGGACTGAAGATTCTGGATGAGGCATTTACAGAAGAAGAATATGCGATTGCAGTTGCAAAAGGCAATGATGAACTTGTTGCACAGATCAATGAAGCTCTTGCAACATTAAAAGAATCCGGAAAGATCGATGAAATCGTTGCAAAATATATTTCAGCAGATGATGCAGAGTAGAATATAAAGATAAGGATGTAGAATATGATTCAGACATTTCAAGAAAAGTTTGTGGACAACTTTATTGCGGAAGAACGATGGAGATACATCTGGGAAGGTCTGGGGGTTACCTTAAAGGTAACCTTCTTTGCTGTACTTATAGGTATTGCGTTGGGATTTCTGGTTTCCATTGTGCGTTCTACTTACGATAAGACGGGAAAATTGAAGGTATTAAATGCAATATGTAAGTTATATCTGACGGTATTTCGTGGAACGCCTGTCGTTGTACAGCTGTTGATTATTTATTTTGTAGTTTTTGCAAGTGTGGATGTCAGTAAGGTAGTGGTAGCAGTTCTTGCGTTCGGAATTAATTCCGGCGCTTATGTTGCTGAGATTTTCCGGTCTGGAATCATGTCCATTGACAATGGACAATTTGAAGCCGGAAGGAGTCTGGGATTCAATTATACACAGACAATGGTTCATATTATTATGCCGCAGGCATTTAAAAATGTATTGCCGGCTCTTGGCAATGAGTTTATCTCCCTTCTGAAAGAGACGTCGGTATCCGGTTATATTGCTCTGCAGGATCTTACCAAGGGCGGAGACATCATCAGAAGCCGTACATATGATGCATTTATGCCATTGATCGCGGTAGCGGCTATCTATCTGATTATGGTTTTGATATTCTCAAAACTTGTTAACATTCTGGAAAGGAGGTTAAGGACCAGTGACCACTAATAACGGAGAAGTATTGATTAAAGTAGAAAATCTGCATAAGGTGTTCGGAAAGCTTCACGCGCTGAACGGAGTATCCGAAGAGATCAAAAAAGGCGAAGTTGTGGTAGTGGTGGGACCTTCCGGTTCCGGAAAGTCTACCTTTCTGCGTTCTCTGAACCTTCTGGAGGTTCCTTCTGAAGGACATGTATACTTTGAGGGAGTCGATATTACAGATAAACATGTAGATATTAATAAACACCGGCAGAAGATGGGAATGGTGTTTCAGCATTTTAATCTGTTCCCGCATAAAACAATTCTGCAGAATATTACGCTTGCTCCGACTAAACTGCTTGGAAAGTCCAAAGAAGAAGCTGAAAAACAGGCCATGGAACTTCTTGAGATGGTGGGACTGGATGCAAAGGCCGGTGCTTACCCATCCCAGCTGTCTGGCGGACAGAAGCAGCGGATTGCAATCGTACGGTCACTTGCCATGAATCCGGATGTAATGCTCTTTGATGAGCCGACTTCTGCACTGGATCCGGAGATGGTAGGAGAGGTACTGGAATTGATGAAAAAGCTTGCGAAAGACGGAATGACCATGGTTGTGGTTACGCATGAGATGGGATTTGCAAGAGAAGTGGCATCCAGAGTTATCTTCATGGATGAAGGACAGATCAGAGAACAGGCAGAACCACAAGAGTTCTTCGAGCATCCGAAGGATCCCAGATTACAGGAATTCTTATCAAAAGTATTATAA
>NZ_JAFBIZ010000160.1 GCF_021531995.1 Faecalicatena contorta | reverse complement strand
CATCCGGATACGACCATCGTTGTTACAACCAACAATGATTATGCTGGCTGTAGACAGATGAACCAGTCTGTCATTTCCAGAATGAATCTTGTGATCGATCTGGAGGAGCCGGATGAAGAAACACTGGTACAGCGTGTTCTTGGGATTACCGGATGCACAGATAAAAAAACGGTTCGCACTATGGCACAGATCATCAAGGCAGTTTCTGAATATTGCAGTGAGAATCTGATCACAGACGGATGCTGCGGTGTACGTGAACTGATTTCCTGGGTGCAGTCCTATATGGTCTGTGGTGATGTCCGGGAAGCTGCACATTACACAATCCTTTCTTCGGTATCTGCTGACGCAGAAAGCCGTTCGGAAGTGGAAAACGGCTGTCTGGATTCTATTCTTGCAGCATAGGAGGGTTGGTACATTGACACAGAGAAAACCTTATAACAATTTAAAAATTACAGAAGAAGATATGCTGGATATTTTCTCCGCAAATATCCATTATCTACGGAAACTACCACGCTGGAATCTTTCCCAGAAAACCCTGGCAAGGATTCTGCATATTCCAACAAAATCTTACCGTAAGTATGAATTAGGAGGAGGCTTTCCACCCGTATTTGTGGTCTACCATCTGGCAGTCTATTTCGGATACACCATGGAAGAGCTTTTAACTGAAAAATTATTTTAAAAAGAAAGGATGAATAAGAATTGAATAGCAACCAGAAAAAATTAAAACAGATGATACGTGATCAAGAACTTACAATTAGTGACGAGGAACTGTTCACTTCATCTGCTTACCAAAAATACCTGACCTCTATGGCGAAAGCGGCTACCGGCCGCTACCGTCAGGGTCTTCAGGCTCTGATGGAATGGGATGCCCAGGCAGATGCAGGCATTGCACATACGGATAACTATAAAATCCATATCAATGCTGCCAATGAAATCACCCAGAGTTTTCCTTCCCGGTATCTCCGTTCCGAAAGCCTTGTCGGATTCAATGGGCATGAGACTGCCCACCTGCTGTTCTCAGATTTTACAGCCTTGGGACTATATCTTGGCAGCATGGAAAAAGGAGCTTTCTACCCATCCAATCCTTCCTTTACGGAATTATCCTATCAGACAAATTGTGAAGAAATACTGGAGGCTATGGATAGCAAAGATAAAGCGACCTGCCTGACTCTGGCATCCTGTGCCTCTCATATAAATAATATTCTGGAAGACATCTATATAGAGGCACGAATGTGCACTTCTCATCCGGGCACTTTCCGCCGGGGCATTGAACTGAATAACCTGCGGATGTGTGAACAGATGCCTTCAATCCAGAGTCAGATTGAAAAGAAGTATTCTGATTTTGCAATTATGGCAAATCTTCTGCTTCAATACTGCAGGGCGGGAACCATCAATAACCTGTCCGGTTATAAAGGTCCTTATCTGGATTATCTGGAAGACTGCATGCCATATGTAGATGATGCCATTTATTCAGATGAAGCAAAGGACCGTTTTCACGCTTCTAATCATATTGTGGCTATTCTATGGGAATACATCAAGCCTCTGATTGAAGAGACAAAAGAAAGAATGGAGCAGCATTCTGCATCGGATGCAAGCCAGATGTTAGAGGAACTTCTGGGTAACCAGATCCATGGTGCCACCCCATTGCCTTCCGGCAAAGGCGGTACTATGCCAAAGCAGGCAGAAGAAGGGAAAAAAGAACAGAAAGCAAATCCCTTACCGTGTACTCCTCCTGCCATGCGTCAGGAAAGTACGCAGGCTGCCCAGGATGTTGTAGCCGAAGAAGGAAACCGGATCGCACTTGCGAAAACGAATACCATCCTTGACCAAAATAATCCAGGAATTACTTATAATCACCAGTACCTTGGCACCGGTTATGAAAAGTCTGCCAACGACCTGTTCCGGATCCTGAGTGGAATCGCTACTGAGAAAGCAGAAGCACAATATCAACAGGAAATGACCGAAGAACTACAGAAGGCAGCCAACGATATCCATTATGGGAATGCTCATACCGGAGTTCATGTTACGATCAACCGAATGACATATGTACCGGATTCTTTAAAACAGTCATATCAGGCTGTAGCACCAATGCTTATCCGAGCATCCAAACGCCTGCAGAAGTCTATCGCACCGCTTTTAAAAGAAGAAAGTGAGGGCGGAAAATTAAAGAACCTGCAATTTGGAAAACGTCTGGATACACGTGCAATGCACCACGAAGATGGAACCTTTTTCACCAGAACCAGACTTCCTTCTGAAGAGCAGAAACTTGCAGTAGGACTTTTGGTAGACGAGAGTGGATCAATGAGCTGGGGAGACCGGATTACACATGCGAAAAAGACGGCCATTGTGCTTTATGATTTCTGCCAGAGCCTTCAGGTGCCCATTACTATATATGGCCATTCAACTGGTGGCAGCGGCGTAGAACTTTATTCCTATGCAGAATTTGATTCGATCGACACATCAGACCGCTACCGGCTCATGGATATGTCAGCAAGAGGCGGAAATCGTGATGGTGCTGCTCTCCGCTTTGTGGCGGAGCATCTGGCAAAACGTCCGGAAAAGCAGAAACTTCTGATCATCATTTCTGACGGACAGCCTGCAGATACCGGCTATTACGGCACTGAAGCAGAAGCTGACCTGCGTGGCATTAAAAAGGAGTATTCCAAAAAAGGGATCAAGCTCTTTGCTGCAGCGATCGGAGATGATAAGGAAAATATCAAGCGGATCTATCAGGATGGCTTTCTGGATATTACAAAGCTGGAAGACTTACCAAAAAACATGACGCTGTTAGTGAAACAATACCTGAAGTAGAAAGAAGGGAAAAGCTATGAATCAGAATCAACCACCACGGATCTCCGAGCAGATCTATAAACTACAAACGGATCGCAAACTCATTGCTGTTTATGACAGGCTTAGGTATGCACCACTGACCAGTTATGCTCAGATACATGCCAAAGGCGAGTATCAGGAAAACGGTCATAATGTCAACTCCCTGATTGGGATCACTATCCAGGATTATTCCAATGGCACCGGAAATAAAAATATCATCGTCCAGTTCAATCTGGCACCGGAACAGATCCAGTTTTTCTTAACCAGGATCACCGCAGGCTTTCAAGAATTTGAATGGTCGCTGAGCAAAATATACGGAAATCCTGATGCACAGGGCTACTCCATTGCACAGCAATTTTCTATTTCCCGGCATGTAAATGACCAGAACGGGCGGATAATGAAAAGCCCCTGGCGGATTCAGATCGTAAATGGCAAAGGCATCAAGGTCAAAAATCAAAATGGCGGATCTTATATGAAATCCGGGAGTTTTATTTTAGAAAAGAACGCCTTTATCCAGCTAACGGATATGGACCTGTATACGTTACTAAAACGCACGGATTCTTACATTACCAACTGGGAATCCTGTATGGCACCTTCCCTTATTTCAAATGGGAAGCGTGCTTATGCAGAACAACAGTCTCAAAGAATCCAACAAAACGGACAATATCAAAGCTCGGCACAGGCATCGCCTTATGCCGCATAAAGTTTATGGAAAGGAAGCGGCAATTTGCTGCTTCTTTTCTTTTAGAAAGAAAGGTGAACATATGAAATACTCAGATATCTGCACCATAGATTCGCAGGGACGTATCGTTATTCCTGCAAAACTGCGCAGACTTTTAAAACTTGAGAATGGGAATCCTCTGGAAGTAGAATTATCCAATCAGGAAATCCGGATCCGAAAATGCAGGGAACCTCATCAGGATAACATAAAGCTCCAGAGTATTCTTTCCATTCTTTATAGTTCAATCAAACACGGAGCCTTTATCTGTACAGACCAGTATGTCATTGCAGCAACGGGGATATATCTTCCAGAAGGCACTTCCCTTCCGGAAAACCTGGAGCCTTATATCGCCTCCGGAAATGAGGTGGTTTTGGATATCAGTCAGCCTCTTTATATGCTTTCCCATCATAGGGAACCCGTAGCGGCACTGTATCCTATCCACAATGACAAGGCACTGCCTCTTACTCTGGCAGTTTTATCCAAAACTCCACTTACTGAGATGGAAATGGGATGTGCAAGGTTAGTGGCAAAAACATTAGAGAAAGAATTTTGTTAAAAAGGAGTGTGATCACCATGAAAAGAACAAATATCAGACCGATAAGCAACATCGAAAAAAAGGCAATTACCATGACTGGAACCTTATTCCTTCCGCTTCGAATCGGGGAACGTGCATGGATATCTACGCAGACACATACTTTCATGACGACTGCTGTGGAACGTATTCTGGAAATATCCGGAAACAGCATTGTTTTCGAAACCCGTAACACCCGGTATAACCTGAAATATGAAAACGTACCGAATGAAACTGAGGTGATGTGTGCTTGACTACTTATGAACTGGGAAGCAGCCTGGAAAAGCTGCTTCCCAAACTAAAGCAGAACCGTGAGAATGTCCCTTTGGATATCCTGAAAACCTATTATAAAGTTCCTTACGAGGAATTAATTGCACAGGTAAATCAGACAGCCACTGCTTTTGTCAAATCAATTGTAACCGGTCAGTTACTGATCAATCCTGATGTGTCAATGGATGAGCAGGCAGATGTAGTTAATCAGACGATTCAGGATTCAGGAATGATCAA
>NZ_JAFBIZ010000015.1 GCF_021531995.1 Faecalicatena contorta | reverse complement strand
GAAATATATCAGAAATATTATGAAAATGTTCCACTTTGGCGGCAGGAAAAAGCAAAACGCTTCCGGATGGAACAGGACAGAGCAAGAAGTATAGGTGCCTGGGCATTGTGGGAATGTGTGAAGGAGAGAGAAGGGCTGGGGGAGACCTGTATGTTTAATCTGTCTCACTCGGGAAACTATGCGCTGTGTTCCTTCAGTGATGAACCGGGGCAGAGAGTCGGATGCGACGTGGAAATGATCGGAGATATGAAGCTTTCGGTTGCCAGGAGGTTTTTCTGTGAGGAAGAGTATCGTCATATTGTGGAAATACCGGATCCGGAAAAACAAAAAGAGATGTTCTATCGTTATTGGGTATTAAAAGAAAGCTTTATGAAAGTAACGAGAAAAGGCATGGCATTGGATACACGTACGTATGCGTTTTTCTGGGATGAGCAGGGGATCCCGAAGTTTTTGAAAAAGCCCCGTGAATATCCGGAAAATTATTATTGCAGAGAATATACAGATGCGGGAAATCGGGCAAGAATTGCAGTATGTTCAACGGATGAAGACATAGATCCCAAGATTCATGTTCTGGTGTTGTAAATCTCTGGAAGGTATTCTGAACAGGAAGAAAGAGGTGGATGGTATGAAACAGATGGAGACGATGTGGACATCACGGATAGATCCAAAGCATGTGTGGGAAGAATATCCAAGACCAATGATGAAGCGGGATAGTTATGTTAATCTGAATGGATTGTGGGAATATGCGATTACGGATGCAAAAAAAATTCCTGAAAAATATGACGGTACGATCCTGGTGCCATTTTCTCCGGAATCCTTTCTTTCCGGAGTGGAAAGACAATTAAAGCCGCAGGAGTATCTGTGGTACCGAAGGATACTGCCACAGAATGTAGAAAAGACAGAGGGGAAGAGATGGCTGCTGCATTTTGGCGCAGTGGACCAGTATGCGGCAGTCTATCTGAACGGAAAATATCTTGCCGGACATCTGGGAGGCTATCTTCCGTTTTCGGTGGATATTACAGAAAAGATGACGGGACAGATGGACGAATTGATCGTGATGGCGAGAGATTATTCGGACACCTGTTTTTACAGCAGGGGGAAACAGAAGCTGAAAAAAGGAGGCATGTTCTATACGGCGCAGAGCGGGATCTGGCAGACTGTCTGGATGGAACAGGTGCCGGAGCATTATATCTGTAATCTGGAAAATACTCCTCTGTACGACGAAGGAAAGCTTCGGATTCGTGTAACATCCTCGCATCCGGAGAAAAAAGAACCTGTTGCAGCAGTAATCTATACAGACGAGATGCAGCCGATTCGGACAGTCGGATATACAGGAACCGATCTAGAGGTTGAGATTCCGGATATGCACAGCTGGAGTCCGGAGGATCCTTACCTGTATCAGATAGAGATCCATATGGGAGCAGATCGTGTTGAGAGTTATGCGGCGATGCGGTGCATCAGTGTGGAACCGGATAAAAATGGAATTCCAAGAATGTGTCTGAATCATCGACCATATTTTCAAAAAGGAGTGCTGGATCAGGGATACTGGCCGGATGGTCTGTATACGCCGCCCTGTGATGAGGCGATGATCTATGATATTCAGAAGATGAAAGAGCTGGGGTTCAATATGCTGAGAAAGCATGTAAAGATTGAGCCGCAAAGATGGTATTACCATTGTGACCGCCTGGGAATGCTGGTGTGGCAGGATATGGTAAATGGAGGTCAGAGCTATCGTCACTGGTATGTGACCTATCTGGCGACTGCAATGGAATTTTTTCATATAAAAAGAAAAGATTCAACACTAAGGCTTCTTGGAAGACGGGAAGAAGAAAGCAGAATTCAGTTTCTGGAAGAAATGAAACAGACGATTCGACATCTGTATAATCATCCGTCAATCGTAACCTGGGTGCTGTTCAATGAAGGATGGGGGCAGTTTTATGCACAGGAGGTTACACGGGAGGCTGAAAGAGAAGACCATACCAGGCTGATCGACCAGGCAAGCGGCTGGTTTGATCAGGGCGGAGGGGATATCCACAGTATTCACGATTATTTCTTCCCGTTGAAAATCGTGCCGGAGAAGAGAGTGGCTGCATTGACGGAATTTGGTGGATATTCACTTGGTCTGCCGGGACATCGGATGTATGAAAAAATGTATGGGTATCGGACATTTGAAACGATAGAAGAGTTGACGGAAGGATATCAGAAGCTGATGGAGCAGGAGATTCTTCCGAACGTGAAAAATGGTCTGTCAGCTACCGTATACACACAGCTTTCGGATGTTGAAGAAGAGGTGAATGGAATCCTTACATATGATCGCCGGATAGTGAAGATGAAAGAAGAAGTAGTCGTACAATTGAATAAACGGTTATTATGAAAGAAAAAGAGACTGCCGCACAATATAGATATTCAGGATGATGTCTTTATATTATGCGTCAGTCTTTTTTTCTCTTTAAGAGGGGATTTATCGATAAATGGGTTTATAGTATTACCAATAAATGGGTTATAGTATTATCAAAATTATATACGGAAGTTGAAATCTGCATATGCGCTGGAACCATGTTCGTGAACATCCAGACCATCGATTTCTTCTTCTTTGGTAACACGAAGACCGATTGTTTTGTTGATCACTGTAAATACAATGAATGCCATTACGAATACAAAAGCTGCAGTTGCGGCAACACCAAGTACCTGAGTTCCCAGGTTACATCCATCACCAAAGACACCGGTAAGAATAGTACCGAACGCACCACATACACCATGTACACTGATCGCACCGACCGGATCATCGATTTTGATCTTCTGGTCAATAATTTCAACAGAGAAGACAACGACTGCACCTGCGAGAGCACCGATGATGATAGCTTCCCATTCATTTACAACGTCACATCCGGCTGTAATTGCAACCAGACCTGCAAGAGAACCGTTAAATGTCATAGATACATCCGGTTTGCCATAGCGTACCCATGTGACGATCATTGCAACCAGTGTTGCGGCTGCGGCTGCAAGGTTGGTTGTCATGGCAATATGGCCAAGGCTTGTAGTCGCGGCTGTGGTAGAACCACAGTTGAATCCGAACCAGCAGAACCATAAGATAAATACACCGAGAGCTGCAATTGGAAGATTGTGTCCCGGAATTGCTTTGGCTTTTCCGTCTTTTCCGTATTTTCCAATACGAGGTCCAAGGATCTTTGCACCAACCAGTGCGCAGATACCACCGACCATATGTACGGCAGTAGAACCGGCAAAATCATGAAATTGCAATTCAGATAAGAAACCGCCGCCCCAGATCCAGTGTCCGGATACCGGATAGATAAAGATACTGATAGCCGCACTGTATGCCAGATAAGCTGCGAATTTTGTTCTTTCAGCCATGGAACCGGATACAATCGTTGCTGCTGTCGCGCAGAAAACGGTGTGGAAGATCATGAATACTCCGATTGGAAGACCGTTGATCATTCCGTCTGCATCTGCAAGAGAGGTAGGGTTAAAGAATCCTTTGATACCGATGATACCGTGAAAATCTGTTCCGTGCATGAGTGCGAATCCAAATACAAAGAAGAATAAGCTTCCGAGTACAAAGTCCATCATATTTTTCATCAGGATATTACCGGTGTTCTTTGCTCTGGTAAAACCGGCTTCGCACATTGCAAAACCAGCCTGCATGAAATATACCAGAATGGTACCGATCATTGTCCACATAATGTTCATAAGTAGTCCGGCCGCTTCTGTCACGTCCATTCCACTTTCAATTAAAGTTGCTAAATCCATAAAAGTACCTCCTTAGGTGTAAATAAAAAGAGGAGATAATCTGGGCTTTGTTGCCCTTGTGATTATCTCCGTTGATGGGTATTCTATATAAATTGTGTTATGCGTTGGGTGATCTGCCGTGCAGATGTTGTTCTATAAAGCATCTGCTCCACGTTCTCCGGTACGGATACGAACGGCATCTTCTACCTCATATATAAAGATCTTTCCATCACCATACGTGCCGGTGCGGATTTCCGAAACGATTTTGTCGATCAGTTCTGTGGCAATTCCGGAATCAACGACGGTTTCTACCTTTACCTTTGGCAGAAGATTTACATTGTATTCTGCACCACGGTAAACTTTTTTGTGACCTTTTTGGTTGCCGTATCCCATTATATTACTTATCATAAGGCCATTGACATGGCTTTCATCCAGTATGGACTTTAAATCTTCAAGCTTTTCCGGCTGGATGATTATTTCCAGTTTTTTCATAGCATTACCTCCCTTTGTTCCTTAGATAAAAATCAAAAAAGGCGCTTCCCGCATAAAGGAAAACGCCTTTGTTTTTGATGGGTTTCATTATACACGACAAAATTGATTTGTAAATAGTAAATTTGTAAAAAAGTATTATTTTATAGAAAATGCACAGTAAAATATAAAGTTTTGAGAAAATTTTGGCAAAACTAATTATGGCTCAAAGTCTTTAAAGTTAATCATCAGATCTTCATAAATACCGACGGGCACACTGTCACAAAATCCGTAGGTTTTCATATCAAAATTTTCTTCGGTGTCTTTGAAACGATATACAGACACTCGTTCCTGAGCGGGATCGATGATCCAGTATTCGCGTACTCCGGCTGTCCAGTATTTGTTCAGTTTTACAAGATAGTCTCTTTTTCGGCTGGAGAAAGAAACCACTTCCGCAACGAAATCAGGGGCACCGTTGACCCGCTTTTCCTCAATTCTTTTCTGATCACAAACGATGATCAGATCGGGTTCAAGTATAGTCTTATTGTCGTTGTCAAGACGAACATCTGTCGGTGGCAGAAGGACTTTGCAGGTGCCTTTTTTTTCACGGATGTAGGAATAGATCTGGAAAAAGAGTTCACCTATGATGGCCTGATGATGAATGGTGGGCGGATCCTGAAAAATGAGATAACCGTCTATCAGTTCTGCGTGTATATGATTAGGAAGAGCATAGTAATCTTCCAGAGTATAGTGACCGTTTTTCGGATTGACCGAATATGCGGAAACGGATTCGCACAATCTGTCGGCATGAGAGTCCGGACGATACTCCAGAGAATCCAGACCCAGGGCAGAGATCAGAGCATCCATAGTATCCAGTTGTGGATAGCGGGTTGCACCGCTGAAGATCTTATTGATCGTTCCGAGAGACACGCCGGATATTTCTGCCAATTGCCTGTTTGTAAGACCGAGTTCCTTTTTTCTGGCTTTTAATGTATCAATATTCATATGGGACCTCCTTGTATCGGGACATTTGTGATCTGCTCCAGTCCGCAAGTATTTTTTGGGAAATATAGTTTATTGATATATTAATTATTATATAAAAATATAGAAATGTCAACCGTAAAATGGTATAAAAATATAAAATTACCAAAATATATAAAATGTGTTGAAAAGGGGAAAACATTTGATATAATGAGAAAAGAGAATACTTTAGTTACAGAAGGAATGAATGAGTGATGAAAAACATGGCAGATAAGGTCTTACACATGCTGCATGCGTGGAAAATACTGATTGGAACATTGGTAAAGTGGATGATTTTTTCGGTAGTCATAGGAGGGGGGATCGGAACGATCGCCAGTCTGTTTGCCCATGTTATTACATGGGTAACAGAATTTCGTATTATGAATCCATGGATAATCTTCGGTCTGCCGGTGGGTGGACTTCTGATTGTCTTTTTGTATAAGATAACAGGGCAGGGAAAGAATTCAGGAACGAATATGGTGCTTCTGGTAGTGCGTTCCGGTGAGGAGGCAGTACCGGGGAGAATTGCACCGTTGATACTGCTGTCTACGGCAATTACGCATCTGTTCGGAGGATCTTCCGGACGAGAAGGAGCGGCCCTTCAGTTTGGTGCGAGTCTGGGAGGATGGCTCGGAAGAATTCTGCATCTGAATGAAAGTGATAAAAAGATTGTAATGCTCGCCGGGATGAGCGCGGCATTTGCTGCTCTGTTTGGGACACCGATGGCTGCTGCGATATTCCCAATGGAAGTGATCAGTGTAGGCGTCATGTATTATGCCGCACTTGTGCCATGTATGTTTTCTGCATTTATTGCACAGCAGATCTCTGTTGTGCTAAAAGTTCGGACATTAACGGCTCCGTATCCGGTTGAAAACGTACCGAAGTTTTACAGTACTGCGGGGATAAAAGCCATTCTTCTTGCGGTAGCATTTGCATTTGCAGGAGCAGTATTCTGCGTGCTTCTCCACTGGTTTGAGGAACGACTGAAGGAGTGGTTTGTTAATCCGTATATCCGTGTTGTTGCCGGAGGTGTGGCAGTGATTGTGCTGTATCTGATTGTTGGGACGGATGCATATCTGGGACTGGGAGGCGATATCATCGCCGGAAGTTTTGGCAAACCGGCAGGTATTGAGATGTTTCTTCTGAAGATCCTGTTTACCTGCCTGACTCTGTGTGCTGGATTCAAAGGCGGAGAGATTGTCCCATCTCTATTTATCGGTGCAACGCTTGGTTCCGCGTTATCCGTTTTTTGGGGACTTCCGACGGATATCTGTGCCGCATGCGGGATGGTGGGGGTGTTCTGCGCAGTGACGAACAGTCCGATCAGTTCACTTCTCATTGCATTTGAATTATTTGGATTTGCCGGAATGCCGTTTTTCTGTATTGTAATATCTGTCAGTTATCTGCTTTCCGGATACCAGAGTCTGTATAAAGAACAGAAGATTATGTATTCAAAGACTGAAAATAAATATATCGGCAGGCATACTTCTTAAGGGGAGAAAAGTTATGGCTCCGGTTGACTGGTTTTTTACTATTTGTTAGAATAATATGTGGGAAAAAGATAGGTTTAAGAAGAAATAAAAAAGTTTACAAACAAATAAACCTGATGAGGGAGTATATAATTGAATAAGGAGGATGAATCATGCTGGATTTGACATTTGGTGAACAGATCAAGATTATATTAAGCCGTAAAGGCATGACAATTAAGGAACTCGCAGAACAGATTGAAAAAAGTACGGGAAAGAAAATGTCCCGTCAGAATCTGACACAGAGACTGGGCAGAGATAATTTTCAAGAGCAGGATATGCGTATGATTGCAGGAATTCTGGGATGTTCTTTTCATTTAACGATTCTGGACGATGATACCCCGACTGAAAAAAAAGAGAAGGGATCTTCAGGTCACAAAGCGCAGAAAGTGGCAGAGAAGTCAGAGCCGGAGATACATGAAACGGAAACAGAAGTGCATGAGACAGCATCGGAGAGAGATATTACCGTCGGAGAGCTGGTAGACATGTATGAAGGCGGATATGAAGAGAGTTTGCAGGATTTCGAAGAAGAAACAGTGATTCCGGTGAGGGAAGAGAGCGGATGTGAGACGGAGAATGAAAATGACAGATATGATATAGAGAAAGGACAGCCGCTATCAACAGTCGGTAATTATGCGGAGGAGTCATATGTGGAAGAAGCGTATGAAGAGGATATCCCGCAGGAAGAGGAAGTGCAGGAGGAAGCTCCGCAGGCGACAGTAGAAGAAGTACTGGAGGAGATTGCTGCAATTGAGGCAGAGAACCAGAAGCCGGAACCAAAACCGGAGGAAAAGAAGGTGCACGGTTGGAGATCGTATTTTATGCGTCGGAAAAAACCGGAAGAAACAGTCGTGGAAAAAGCAGAGAAGCAGCCGGAAAAGGAACAGCCGGAAAGAGAACCGTCTGTAGAGGATGTAGTTCTGCAGAAAACGGAAGTACAGCAGAATGAAGAACCGGAATATGCAGAAGTGACAGAGACGGAAATGACCGGAGCCAAGGCGGAAGCGATACCGGAAACGATGGATGAAGAAGTACAGGAGGAACTGCCGGTATACGAGGAGGATCCGAATGTCGGAGAAAGGAATCCCTATACTGGGAAAGAGTACGAATCCAACAGTGTCAGAATGCATCCGACAAGAATCGGCTACGTGCAGGTATATGACAGAGAGAATCATCAGTGGACAGATATGACAGAATGGGCATTCCTTGGATATCAGGAGCGAAAGAAAGCGCTTCTTGGAAAGGATTATGAACCGCCGATCTATCTGGATTAGATAAAAGGAAAGAGTGAGAACGGGTGAACTGGGAGCAACTATTGTCGACAAAACGGAATAGAGAAAGTACGAATCGGAGTCGATATTCGAAGAATACAGATCTTCGAAGTGAATTTGAAAAAGATTACCACAGGATTATAGGAAGCGCTTCTTTCCGGCGCCTTCAGGACAAAACACAGGTATTTCCGTTGGATAAGAGTGATTTTATCCGCACACGACTGACCCATTCTCTGGAGGTATCTTCCTTTGCAAAATCGCTCGGACAGAATATCGGTGAAAATATACTGGTATATAAGAAAGATCCTGGTTTCACTCCGCAGATGAAAGAGGATATCTGCAGTATCCTGCAATGTGCGGGGCTCATTCATGATATCGGGAACCCTCCGTTTGGACATTATGGAGAGGAGATTATCAGGGAATGGTTTGAGAAGAATCTTTCGTTAATAGAATACCATGGAAAGCCGGTTGATCAGGTTTTAAAACCGCAGATGCGGGAGGATTTTTACCATTTTGAAGGGAATGCACAGGCGCTGCGCCTGGTGACGAAGCTGCATTTTCTGGTGGATGAAAGTGGTATGAATTTAACGTATGCACTGTTGAATACAATTATCAAATATCCGATTGCGTCGACAGAGATCAGACCGGATTCTGACGATATCAAAGAAAGAAAGATGGGATATTACTTTGCCGATCAGGATATCTTCCGGGAGATCGTCACGACGACAGGGGCCGGACGTAACCGGCATCCGCTCACGTTTATTCTGGAAGCGGCCGATGATATTGCATATAAGACGGCAGATATTGAAGATGCGTTTGTGAAGGGTTTTTTAAGTTATCATAAGCTTCTGGAGGAGCTTGCAGAGATTCAGAAAAAGGAAGAAAAACTGTATGGTTATAATGGCGGATTCCGTCCGGCAGACAAGATGGAAGAATTGTATCGCAGAGGTCGCCAGATCAGAGTGGAAGATCCGGAAGAGTATGCGGTGAAAAACTGGATTGTCAAAGTTCAGGGGTTTCTGATTGGATGTGCCACATATGGGTTTACTTCTCATTATAACGAGATTATGAGGGGAGAATATCGAAAGGATCTCTTTTTTGGAACATATGCGCAGGAACTGATGGAACTTCTGGGCGATCTTGCATATCGTGAAGTCTTCATCTCAGAACCGATCTATCGGATGGAAGTCACAGAAGCGGTGATGCTGGATTATTTGATGGATCGATTTATGACAGCAGTTATAAAGTATGATGATGAGACGCAGAAGTTAAATTCGATTGATGAAAGAATGGTATCTTTTATATCCAATAATTATAAAAAGGCGTACCATTATCACGCAAGAGGAAGATCTGAAGATTACAGATTGTATTTACGAATTCTTCTGGCGACGGATTATATCTGTGGAATGACGGACAGTTATGCAAAAAGGCTGTATCAGGAGTTGAAGGCAATTTTGTAAATGAATTCTGAAAAGGTATAAATTGACATTTCAGGGAATAGATTGTGATAAAACCCAGGAATGGAAGTGAAGGATTGCAGAGATTTATTCGTTATCTGTATGAATATGAGCAGGCGAGAAGGCTTCGCAATGTTGGATTTGTTAAAGTAGAACAGGAAGATGAGGTGTGCACCGTTCACATTCACGGGAAAGGCTTCCGCATGAAGGGAAAACAAAGGCTGGAAGTATCCTTGTTTTATCTGGATGGGGAAGAGTGCGTGGGAATATGGCAGGGAACCGTAGAAAATATGAATCCTGCCATTAATTATCAGCTTCGATACACCCGGGAAGATACGGGCGTGCCGGAGAATTTTGAGCGGATTGACGGAATTCTTCTGGAAGATATAGATGGTCGGAGGTATGCAGCGGTCTGGGATGATCTTCCGGTGAACCCCGGGCGCATGCGTTTTTTAAAGCCGGTTTTGCCACAGCCGGAAGAGCCGATTCCACCGTTCCCCGAGAACACGCCGGAGGAAGTCACAGATCTGGATGATATAGAACGTGAGATGCCGGAAGAGATCACAGATCTGGATGATATAGAACGTGAGATGCCGGAAGAGGTCACAGATCTGGATGATATAGAACGTATGACGCCGGAGGAGATCACAGATCTGGATGATATAGAACGTGAGATGCCGGAAGAGTTGACTCGTCCGGAGGAAGAATGTTGGCCGGAGGAAAAGGCGATACCCTCTCAACAGCCTTTATTTGGCGCTGTGTCGGAAGATACAGATCTTCGGGGGAGAGATTATCCGTACAGGTGTACAAAAATGCAGAGGCAGGATCTGGCGAAGCTTCCGCGATGTGAATGGAAACTGGCGAATAATCGATTTTTGCTTCATGGATACTTTAATTATCACCATGTAGTATTGATAGATGATGGAAATGAGCTCCGACTGGGAGTTCCGGGGATTTATCATTCACAGGAAGCCAGAGCCGCAGAAGCATTTGGATTTCCAGAGTTTATTGAAGCAGAAAATGTCGAAATAGATCGGAGCAACGAGGAAGAACATGCGGACGAAAGGTTCGGATACTGGTGCAGAAAAGTGCGGGGTGAGTGTCGTCGAACCACAAAGGTGGATTCGAAATGAGGAAATGTAGATGCATAATATTGATGAAAAATATATGAAAGAGGCGATCAGACAGGCGAAAAAAGCATATGCGATCGGAGAGGTCCCGATCGGATGTGTGATTGTCTATCGGGGAAAGATTATCGGACGTGGATATAATCGCAGAACGATTGATAAAAATACACTGGCGCATGCGGAGCTGATTGCAATTAAAAAGGCGAGTAAAAAGATGGATGACTGGAGGCTGGAAGAGTGTACGATGTATGTTACACTGGAACCATGTCAGATGTGTTCCGGTGCGATCGTGCAATCACGGATGACCAGAGTCGTAGTGGGATGTATGAATCCCAAAGCGGGATGTGCCGGGTCTATTTTAAATCTTCTCGATATGTCGGAATTTAACCATCAGGTAGAGTTGACGACCGGAGTTTTGGAAGAAGAGTGCAGTCAGATGATGAAGTCATTTTTTAAAGAGCTCAGAGAAGCAAAAAAACAAAAGAAAAAGGAGAAAGAAAATGATTTACAATAATATACTGGAAGCAGTAGGCAATACACCGATGGTTCGCCTGAATCATATGACAGGAGAAGAAAGTGCGGAGATTCTGGTGAAATATGAGGCCGTCAATGTTGGAGGATCAATCAAGACAAGAACTGCACTTCAGATGGTAGAAGCGGCAGAAAAGGAAGGAAAGATCAAGAGGGATACGATAATAGTTGAACCGACCAGCGGAAATCAGGGCATCGGTCTTGCACTGATCGGCGCAGTAAAAGGATATAAAACGATTATTATCATGCCGGATTCTGTCAGCGAAGAGCGCCGGAAGCTGGTACAGAATTATGGAGCAGAAGTGATAGTTATCCATGACAAGGGAAATATCGGAGACTGTATTGAGGAGTGTATGCAGACTGCTCTTCGAATGCAAAAAGAAGATCCGCATGTGTTTGTTCCGCAGCAATTTGAAAATGTTGCAAATGTAGAGGCGCACAGGAGGCAGACCGGCAGAGAGATTCTGGAACAGGTGGACGGACCGATCGATGGTTTTTGTTCCGGGATCGGAACCGGAGGAACCATTACCGGAATCGGTGAGGCGCTGAGGGAGAAAAATCCGGATGTTGAGATCTGGGCGGCGGAGCCGGAACATGCAGCAATTCTGTCCGGGCATCCGGTGGGAAGTCATCTGCAGATGGGGATTGGAGACGGTGTTATTCCAAAGATACTGAATCAGAATATTTATGATGATATCTGTATCGTTACGGATGAAGAGGCATTAGAAGTGTCCAGAAAACTGGCAAAATGTGAGGGGCTGATGTGTGGCATCTCCAGTGGAACCAATGTAGCTGCGGCAATCAGGCTGGCAAAGAAGCTGGGGAAAGGAAAGCGTGTGGTAACGATACTTCCGGATACGTCAGAGCGGTATTTTTCTACACCATTGTTTTAATGTCAAGCTGGAGCGGAGGATAAAGGATGAGAGTATGCAGGCGCTTGACTGCGGCTTTTTTAGTAATGGTACTGTGTATATGTGTGGGGATAACCGCATATGCCGAGCCAGGACAGACTGAAGAGGAGGCTGCGGAAGAGCAGGAAAAACAACTTCAGGAACAGGTATACAATATGGCAGTTCAGTCTAATGAATGGGCGAACTGGCCAAAAGGTCCGGGAACCTATGGTGAGGCTGCGATTGTAATGGAAGTCGGAACGGGTGCAATTCTGTATGCGAAAAATGTCGATGAGCATGAATACCCGGCAAGTATAACCAAAGTATTGACGGCATTAATTGCCCTGGAAAATGGACAGTTTTCCGATAATGTTACATTTTCCCATGAATGTGTGACTTTTATGAAGCCGGGAGATTCTTCGGTAGGTTTGAAAGAAGGAAATGTAATATCGCTGGAACAGGCATTGTACGCGACCCTGCTTGCATCGGCTAATGAAGCGGCCTATGCGGTAGGAGAAAATGTCGGGAAAAATGCAGGACAGGATTATAACTGGTTTGTAGAACAGATGAATCAAAGATGCCAGGAATTGGGAGGCATGAACTCTCATTTTGTAAATACGAATGGATTACATGACCCGGAGCATTATACCTGTGCAAGGGACATGGCATTAATTGGCAGAGAATTATTTAATCATCCGGAATTTTTTACAATTGTGCAGACATTAAATTATGTGATTCCGGAATCTGCAACAACAGAAGAGCATGTGTTTCAACAAAAGCATAAGATGTTGATTCCTGGAAATGCAAATTATTACGAATATGCGGTCGGAGGGAAAACCGGATACACATCCGACGCGCTATCTACACTGATCACGATGGCGGATAATGGAAGTATGCAGCTGGTATGTGTGGTGCTTCGGACGCATGGTGCGAATATATATCCGGATACCCGGAACCTGTTTGAATATGCATTTCAGAATTTCCACAAAGTCAGTATAGCAGAAAATGAAAAATCAGAAGATATACAGGAAATCCTTGAAGATAGGAGCGACGGATATGTAGTCCTGCCCGATGGTGTAGAATTTGAAGATCTGGAAATGCAGATGATTGCCGATGATACTATATCGGCAGAAGACGAAACAACTTTAGAGTATACGTACGAAGGAAACGTGGTAGGGACTGCAAGAGCAAAGTTGAGAGAATCCTATCTGGATCGTATTAAAGCAGACGTTGGTGAGGTAAAAACAGAAGACAATGAGGCGGATGATCAGAAAACGGAAAAAACAAAAAACTGGAAAACATATATAAAAGAGATACTAGATAAAATAAAAGAAAAGTTTCAACAAAAGACAATAGTAGAAAAAGGAATAATTATAGGAGCAACGGGACTTCTTGTTGTTCTGGTTATAAGTCTTATTGTTATGGTGTTAAAAAGAAAATGACAAAAGGGACAAGGGATTTTTAATTTGGGACGGAGGATTTTTAAAAATCCTCCGTCCCAAATTAAAAAAGAAATGTGGAAAACCTCTTGACGTTTTCCACATTTCCTGATTATAATAGTACGGTAAAAAACGCTGACGAAGACAGTAGGGTATATCTGAAAGATACAGCGAATCGGGGATGGTGGAAGCCTGATGCAAGTAAGATACATTTGAATATCACTTCCGAGTTGCAGTTGTTGAAAGATTTCAGGAGAAATTTAGTAAATGCTGACGGGATTCCTCCGTTACAGGAACGCATATGATAGTATGTTAGGTGGTTATAAACGTAAGCGTTAGCTTTCGTCCTATGCAGGATGAAAGCTTTTTTTGTTCCTCGCTTTCTGTGGAAAATGTGGGTAAAAGCATTGGGGACAGGCGATTTTGAAAAAGGGACAGGGGATTTTTAATTTGGGACGGGGAATTTTAAAAAAAACTCCGTCCCCAGAGGAGGTAGCTATGTATAAGAAGGTTTCTACAGACTTGAATTTTGTGGACAGAGAGAAAGCAACTGAGAAGTTCTGGGAAGAAAACCAGATCTTTGAAAAGAGTATGCGTGATCGTGAAGGCAACGAGATGTATATGTTCTATGACGGTCCACCGACTGCCAACGGCAAGCCGCATATCGGCCATGTCCTGACACGTGTTATTAAGGATATGATTCCAAGATATCGTACCATGAAAGGATACGAAGTTCCTCGTAAAGCAGGATGGGACACACACGGTCTTCCAGTTGAGCTTGAGGTTGAGAAGGCACTCGGCCTCGACGGCAAAGATCAGATTGAAGAGTATGGTCTTGAGCCGTTCATCAAAAAATGTAAAGAAAGTGTATGGAAATACAAAGGAATGTGGGAGGACTTCTCCGGTACAGTCGGATTCTGGGCTGACATGGAGAATCCATATGTTACCTATGACAATAACTTTATCGAGTCTGAATGGTGGGCACTGAAACAGATCTGGGATAAAGGGCTTCTTTACAAGGGCTTCAAGATCGTTCCATATTGTCCGCGCTGTGGGACGCCGCTGTCCGCACAGGAAGTTGCGCAGGGATATAAAGATGTAAAAGAACGTTCTGCAATCGTTCGTTTTAAAGTAATCGGTGAGGATGCATATTTCCTTGCATGGACCACCACACCATGGACATTGCCGTCCAACATTGGCCTTTGTGTGAATCCGAATGAAGAGTATGCAAAAGTCAAGGCTGCAGACGGGTACACATATTATATGGCAACCGCCCTTCTGGACACTGTGCTTGGAAAACTTGCAGGAAAAGCAGAAGAAGGGGCAGCAGAGACACCGGCTTATGAGATTCTTGAGACTTATCTTGGAAAAGATCTGGAATACAAGGAATATGAGCCGCTGTATCAGTGTGCATATGACTGTGCAGAAAAACAGCATAAGAAAGCTTTCTTTATTACCTGTGATACTTATGTAACACTGACCGATGGTACCGGTGTTGTACACATCGCACCTGCATTTGGTGAGGACGATGCAAAGGTAGGACGCAAGTATGATATGCCGTTCGTACAGCTGGTGGATGAAAAAGGAAATATGGGAGAGACGACTCCATTTGCCGGATTATTTGTTAAAAAAGCAGATCCGGAGGTATTGAAGGATCTGGAAGCGAGAGGGTTGCTTTTTGAGGCACCGAATTTCGAGCACAGCTATCCACATTGCTGGAGATGTGACACGCCGCTGATTTATTACGCACGCGAGTCCTGGTTTATCAAGATGACGGATGTCAAAGAGGATCTGATCGCCAATAACAATACCATCAACTGGATTCCGGAAAGCATTGGTAAGGGTCGTTTCGGTGACTGGCTGGAAAATGTTCAGGACTGGGGCATCAGCCGTAACCGTTACTGGGGAACTCCGTTAAATATCTGGGAGTGTGAATGTGGACATCAGCACTCGATCGGAAGTATTGAAGAACTGAAATCCATGTCCGACAATTGTCCGGATGACATCGAACTCCATCGTCCGTACATTGACGCGGTTACAATCAAATGTCCGGTCTGCGGCAAGGAGATGCACCGTGTACCGGAAGTAATCGACTGCTGGTTTGACAGTGGTTCCATGCCATTTGCACAGCATCACTATCCATTTGAGAATCAGGAATTATTTGAGAAACAGTTCCCGGCGGACTTTATCTCCGAGGCGGTAGACCAGACGCGAGGATGGTTCTATTCCCTGCTTGCAATCTCTACCCTGATCTTCAATAAAGCACCATATAAGAACGTCATCGTTCTGGGACATGTACAGGATGAAAATGGACAGAAGATGAGTAAGTCCAAGGGAAATGCGGTAGATCCGTTTGATGCGCTGGAAAAATACGGTGCAGATGCGATTCGTTGGTATTTCTATGTCAACAGTGCTCCATGGCTGCCGAATCGTTTCCACGGAAAAGCAGTTACCGAAGGACAGAGAAAGTTCATGGGAACTCTGTGGAATACTTATGCATTCTTTGTATTGTATGCAAATATTGATGAATTTGACGCAACAAAATATGCATTAGAATATGACAAATTATCTGTTATGGATAAATGGCTTCTTTCCAAGCTCAACTCTGCGATCAAGGCAGTGGATAATAACCTTGAAAACTATAAGATTCCAGAGGCAGCAAGAGCGCTTCAGGACTTCGTAGATGATATGAGTAACTGGTATGTAAGAAGAAGTCGTGAACGTTTCTGGGCAAAGGGAATGGAGCAGGATAAGATCAACGCTTATATGACATTGTACACAGCACTGGTTGAGATCAGTAAGGCAGCGGCCCCGATGATTCCGTTTATGACAGAAGATATCTACCAGAATCTGGTAAGGAGCATTGACAAAGATGCTCCGGAGAGTATCCACCTGTGCGATTTCCCGGTGGTAAATGAAGCATATATTGACAAAGAGCTTGAGGCGAATATGGATAATGTCCTGAAGCTGGTTGTAATGGGGCGTGCATGCAGAAATACTGCAAACATCAAGAACCGTCAGCCGATCGGACAGATGTATGTCAAAGCTGATTTTGAGGTTCCGGAGTTCTATCAGGATATTGTAAGAGACGAATTGAACGTAAAATCTGTAACATTTACACAAGAAGTTCGTGATTTTACTTCATATTCTTTTAAACCTCAGCTAAAGACAGTCGGACCAAAATATGGTAAAATGTTAGGCGGTATTAGGGCAGCACTCGCAGAAATCGATGGAAATGCAGCCATGGATGAACTGAATGCGAAAGAAGCACTGATTCTTGAGATCAACGGCCAGGAGGTTGTGTTATCAAGGGAAGATCTGCTGATTGACACTGCGCAGATGCCGGGCTTTGTATCTGAAAATGATAATGGCATTACGGTCGTTCTGGATACCAATCTGTCCGAAGAGCTTCTGGAGGAAGGATTTGTACGTGAGATCATCAGTAAAGTACAGACTATGCGTAAAGAAGCTGGATTTGAAGTGATGGATAAGATTACAGTTACTTATGCCGGAACGGAAAAGGCAGAGAAAATATTTGCCGATAATGCGGATACGGTAGCAGAAGAGACTCTTGCACTGGCCGTAACAAAAGCTGAACCGACCGGTTATGTGAAGGAATGGAAAATCAATGGGGAGAAAGTAATCCTCGGGGTGGAAAAACAATAGTTACAGTACAAACTGAAGCTGGGGGATTACTGCCCGAACCCCACATGTGGAGGGAGATAGGACATGAACAATCCAAGATTTGAAAAAGACACATTTAAAAAAGAAGTAAGAAATAACGTAAAAACCTTGTTCCGTAAAGAAGTAGAAGAAGCCACACCTCAGCAGTTGTTTCAGGCAGTTTCCTATGCCGTAAAAGAAGCAATTATTGATGACTGGCTTGTAACACAGAAGCAGTATGAGAAAGATGATCCAAAGACAGTATATTATATGTCCATGGAATTTTTGATGGGAAGAGCCCTTGGAAATAACCTGATCAATATGACTGCTTATAAGGAAGTAAAAGAAGCGCTGGATGAGATGGGAATTGATCTGAATGCAATTGAGGATCAGGAACCGGATCCGGCACTTGGAAACGGCGGTCTGGGACGTCTGGCCGCATGTTTCCTGGATTCTCTGGCAACACTCGGCTATTCTGCTTACGGATGTGGTATCCGCTATCGTTATGGTATGTTCAAGCAGAAGATCAAAAACGGCTATCAGGTTGAGACACCGGATAACTGGTTGAAATACGGCAACCCGTTTGAGCTTAAGAGACCGGAATACGCAAAAGAAGTCCGTTTTGGCGGAAATATCCGCGTTGAATATGATGAGACAGGAAAGACGCATTTTGTACAGGAGAATTATGAGTCTGTAATGGCAATTCCATATGATTATCCGATCGTAGGTTACAATAATCATGTGGTAAACACTCTGCGCATCTGGGATGCGGAAGCAATTGTGAATTTCCAGCTGGAGTCATTTGACCGCGGAGATTATCACAAGGCGGTAGAGCAGGAAAATCTTGCAAAGAATATTGTAGAAGTTCTGTACCCGAATGATAACCACTATGCCGGAAAAGAACTGAGACTGAAACAGCAGTATTTCTTCGTATCCGCAAGTATTCAGGCAGCGATTGCAAGATATAAGAGAAAACACGATGATATTCATAAACTTCCAGAGAAAGTAACTTTCCAGATGAACGATACACATCCAACGGTAGCAGTTGCAGAATTGATGCGTATCCTTCTGGATGAAGAGAACCTTGGCTGGGATGAAGCATGGGAGATCACCACAAAGACATGTGCATATACAAACCACACGATTATGGCAGAAGCACTGGAAAAATGGCCGATTGATCTGTTCTCAAGACTGCTTCCGCGTATTTATCAGATCATCCAGGAGATCGACCGTCGTTTTGTAAACCAGGTGCGTGCAATGTATCCTGGAAATGAAGAAAAAGTAAAAAGTATGGCAATCCTCAGAGATGGCCAGGTAAAAATGGCACATCTTGCAATCGTAGCAGGCTATTCTGTAAATGGTGTTGCAAGACTTCATACAGAGATTTTGAAAAATCAGGAACTGAAAGACTTCTATCAGATGATGCCTGAGAAGTTTAATAATAAAACAAACGGTATCACACAGAGACGCTTCCTGATGCATGGTAACCCACTTCTTGCGGACTGGGTAACAGAAAAACTCGGAACTGATGAATGGGCAACAGATCTGTCTCTGATGTCCGGTCTGAAGAAGTATGCAGACGATGCTGAGGCTCAGAAAGAGTTTATGAGCATTAAATTCAAGAATAAAGAGCGTCTGGCAAAATATATTCTGGAGCACAATGGTGTAGAGGTTGATCCGAGATCTATATTCGATGTCCAGGTAAAACGTCTCCACGAGTATAAGCGTCAGCTTCTGAATATTCTGCATGTTATGTACCTGTACAATCAGATCAAAGAGCATCCGGAGAAGAATTTCTTCCCGAGAACGTTTATCTTTGGGGCGAAAGCATCTGCAGGTTATATTCGTGCAAAACAGATTATCAAGCTGATCAACTCTGTGGCAGATGTGGTAAATAATGACCGCAGCATTAACGGAAAACTGAAAGTGGTATTTATCGAAGATTATCGTGTGTCCAATGCAGAGTTGATCTTTGCGGCAGCAGATGTCAGTGAGCAGATTTCTACAGCATCCAAAGAAGCATCCGGTACCGGTAATATGAAGTTCATGCTGAATGGTGCACCGACACTTGGAACTATGGACGGAGCAAACGTTGAGATCGTAGAAGAAGTTGGAATGGAAAATGCAATTATCTTCGGACTGAGTTCTGACGAAGTTATCAATTACGAGCAGAATGGTGGATACAATCCATATGATATCTACAATAATGATCCGGATGTACGTCGCGTGGTAGATCAGCTGGTGGATGGAACTTATGCGAATGGAGATACAGAGATGTATCGTGACTTGTATAATTCACTTTTGAATAACAAGGGCGGAAGCCGTGCGGATATGTATTTTATCCTGAAGGATTTCCGTTCATATGCTGAAGCACAGCAGAGAGTGGAGGAAGCTTACAAAGACAAAGACAGATGGGCAAAAATGGCACTCCTTAACACTGCATGCTGTGGAAAATTCTCATCCGACAGAACAATTCGCGAATATGTGGATGATATCTGGCATTTGGAGCCGATTTCTATCAATGAGGCCAAGCCGGAATATTAAAAAGAGAATAAAGTGGAATAAAATAACAAGCCTTTCCATACAGTGTATGGGAGGGCTTTTTTATGCGGCAGAGATTAAAAAAATGGGGTTGTTATGCGATTATTATCGTGCTCCTTCCGTATGTGATTACGGTGTTTTTAAATGGATCAGAGATAGAGGTATCATCGCATGTTGACCAGACCTGTGTGAAGGTGAGAATCTCGAGTGGGGATGAGGAAGAAAATACAGATGAAGAGGAGGAGACAGAGATTGTCAGAATGCCGATCGCGGAGTATTGTATCGGCGTGCTTGCCAGAGAAATTCCGGCCGATTATGAGAAAGAAGCACTCAAAGCACAGGCAATCCTGGTACGGACTGACGTATATAAGAAGATTATAGAATCCGGAAGCAATACAATACTGGAAGAACCGTTCTGGACACAGGAAAAGATGGAACAGGCGTGGGGAACGCAATATTCAAAAAAATATCATAAGCTGGAGCAGATATGGGAAGAAACAGAGGGACAGGTTCTTATGTATAATGAAGAGCTGGCTTATACACCATTTTTTCGGTTGAGTAACGGATGTACCAGAGATGGTGCAGAAGCGCTGGGAAGCGAAGCCTATCCATATCTGAAAATTGTGGATTGCCAGGCGGATATAGAATCCGAAGAACAGATACAGACACTGGTAACAGATGATATGGATGCAGAAGTGACAGCAGTGGACAGCGCAGGATATGTAACCAATGTAAGGGTAGGGCAGGAGAATATAAGCGGAGAGGAATTTCGCAAAAACTATCATCTGCAATCCGGATGCTTTACGCTGCAGCGTTATAATGGAAAAATGAGGATTACGACCCGGGGAATTGGACATGGTATTGGAATGAGTCAGTACAGTGCCAATCGAATGGCAGAAAGTGGGAAAAAATATCAGGAAATATTAAATTATTTTTTTGAAGGAACGGAAATAAAAGAAGTTGCGGAAATATTACTGGAAACAGAATAAGGGCATCACTATCTGGCAAAAATAGAATCAGAGGTGGTGATAACATGAAAGAAAAGAAAAGTCCCTCACAGAAAAAAAGAGGTGCTACCGTCGCGGCAGTATTATGTTTTGTGGCAGCAATCGCAATAGTTGGAACATATACATTCAATGATTATAGGAAAACACAGCAGGATGAACTTGCCAGGGCGGAAGAAACGAATAATACAGATGATAAAGCACAGGAGGAACCTTTACAGGAAGCCAATAACCTGGCAGTCAAAGAAGAAGAAAAAACAACAAAGACAGATACCGAAGAAAAAGATGACTACGAAGGCGGCGAAGGATCAAACGGAGACGTTGAAAGTGGGATACAGACAACTGCAGGGAGCGGTCATAATATTAACTTTAATGAAAGCAGTCAGTTATTGTGGCCGGTAGACGGAACTGTCATTATGAGCTACAGCATGGACAAGACGGTATACTTTTCAACATTGGATCAGTATAAGTATAATCCGGCGATGATTATATCCGGAGCAGAAGGAGATCAGGTAATCTCAGCTGCACCGGGAATCGTTAAATCCATAGACGTGACCGCACAGACCGGTACAACGGTAAATGTTGATCTGGGAAACGGATATGAACTGTTCTATGGTCAGTTGAAGGAAGTGCCGGTAAAAGTGGGAGATTATGTAGAAGCAAAGACTATACTGGGGTACGTGAGTCAGCCGACCAAATACTATAGCGTAGAAGGATGCAATGTATATTTTGAAATGCGTAAAGATGGACAGCCGGTCAATCCGGTGGAGTATATGGAATGATAAAACGGGACGGAGGATTTTTAAAAATCCTCCGTCCCGTTTATAAAATCCCCTGTCCCTATTTAAAAAAAGAGAGAATGAATTTATAATGGGGATTAAGTGGATAAAATAAATGGAGAGGATTGCATCATGAATTACACATACATTTTAAAATGTCAGGACGGGAGTTTTTATACTGGATGGACGAATGATCTTGAGAAAAGGATACAGGCGCATAATGCGGGCAAAGGGGCGAAATATACGAGGAACCGGAGACCGGTGAAGCTGATATACTGGGAAGAATATGAGACAAAAGGAGAGGCAATGAAACGTGAATATGCAATTAAACGTATGAGTCGGCAAGAGAAGGAAAAATTGGTGAAAACGTGTGGATAACTTGTTACTTTAGCGTAGTAAAAACGGGACGGGGAATTTTTAAAAATTCCCCGTCCCGTTTTTACTACGCTAAAGTAACCGGTTTTGTGAACTTGTAATAAAAATGAAAGTGCAAAATTAGGACATTTTACGAAAGTGAAGGAATCTTGTAAAATTTATTGACGCCTCTATCTTAGGATGCTATTATTAGCACATAAAGTAACCGGTAACTTTACCGGTTATTCATCTTGCAGGATCAATAAAGTAATATTATGGAAAGAAAAGGAGGAACCTATGAAGAAAAAATGGTTATTTCTGACAGCAGCGCTTATAACAGCCGGCGTTTTGTGCGGGTGTCAGAAAAAGGAGGTGAATCCCGGTGACGTTGAAGGATATGATGAGGGAGAACAATATCTGTCACTGTGGGTTCACAGTATCGAAGATACTGATGAAGGGCAGGTCTACAAAGAATCTGTGGAAAGTTTTAATGAGAAATATGACGGAAAGTATTTCGCAGACATTGAATTTATTCCGCGAAATGACAGTGGTGGCGGATATTCTGATAAAATAAACGCATCTGTTATGTCAGGAGGTCTGCCGGATGTTCTTACTGTAGACGGGCCGAATGTGGCAGCATATGCGGCAAATGGCATCATCCAGCCACTGGCAGAGCTTACAGAAGAAGAAAAGAGTGTGTATCTGGATTCTATCATAGATCAGGGAACGTATGATGACAAATTGTATGCACTGGGCGTCATGGAATCAAGCGTAGGACTTTATTATAATAAAGATATTCTTGCAGAAGCGGGAATTGAAATTCCTGATGCAGAACACCCATGGACATGGTCAGAGTTTCTGGATATTCTTGAAAAAGTTAAAACAGTTACAGATGACATTGGAGGATATCCGCTGGATATGACATTCCCGGTCGGTGAAGCCAGCATTTACTACTATGCACCGTTTATCTGGTCCAACGGAGGAGACCTGGTGAGTGAAGACGGTCTTACAGTGGATGGATATTTTAATTCAGAGAAATGCAAGGAAACCATGGAATATTTCCAGTCTATTGTTCAGAATGGATATATGTCAGAAACTCCGGTAGATAAATTATTTGAAAGTGGCAGGGCTGCTTTCAAGTTTGACGGAGCCTGGGAGGTCAATACGATATACGAAAACTATCCTGATGTAAATCTTGGAGTAGCACCGTATATTGTTGGCGATGACTGGGCTGGGGAACGCTATACACCAACAGGTTCATGGGCATTTGCGGCCTCCTCAGGTACAGAATGTATTGAAGGGGCTACGGAGCTGGTCAAATGGATGAGTGGTGTGGAGAGTGGAATAAATATCTGGGAGAAAGCCAAGAGTCTTCCGTCTACACACGAGGCATTTGCGCAGATTGATATATTCCAGACGGATGAGAACTACAATGCGTTATATAATCAGTTGAGTGAGTATGGCCATCCGAGGCCAAAGACACCTGTATATCCGCAGGTAAGTACCTGCTTCCAGGAGGTTCTGGAGAGTGTGGCGCTGGGAGGCAAGGATGCACAGTCTGAGCTGGATAAATCTGTAGAAAGGATTAACGCGAAGTTAGAACGTTATACGAGGGAATAATGAAGAAGAAAAATTCAATTATGGGAATGGCATTTTTTGGGCCGGCATTGGTGCTGCTTACGTTATTTCTGTTTCTGCCAATGCTTCTGACCCTGGGATTCAGTTTTACAGATTATTTTGCCCTGAATCCGGAGTTAACGCATTTTGTAGGCCTGGAAAATTATTGTAATATTTTTAAGGATGAACTGTTTGTTAAGTCATTTTTAAATACCGTCAAGTTTGTAATTATTATTGTGCCTCTTCAGTGCGGAGGAGCTTTACTTCTGGCACTGGCTATCAATAAAGCCGCTCATTGCAAGAAGTACTTTAAGGTTGCATTTTTCGTGCCGGTCGTAATGTCACTGGCGGTTGTATCTACCTTATGGCTTCAGATCTACAGCCCGGAGGGAATACTCAATACACTGCTTGGTAAGTTTGGAGTGGATGCACAGCCATTTATTTACAGTGCGAAACAGGCACTTCCATCAATTGCATTCATGAGCGTGTGGCAGGGAGTCGGATATCAGATGATCATCTTCCTCGGAGGCCTTCAGAATATTAATCCTGCATTATATGAGGCTGCAGAGATGGATCATGCAAGCAACTGGCAGAAATTTAAAGACATCACTCTTCCGGAATTGAAACCTCTGTGCGTATTTGTGTTTATTACTGTTACGATCGGAGCATTCCGTATGTTGGTTCAGCCGATGGTAATGACCGGCGGTGGCCCGGATCATTCTACATACACGATCGTATACGACATCTATGAAACAGGCACGGTGAACTGGGAGATGGGACTTGCCTCAACCATGGCAATCGTATTTACAATATTTGTCGTGATTCTGACGATTATCCAGAATGTGCTGACAAAGGATAAGGAGGATGGACATGCTAACAAAAAAGCAAAAAAGAATTAACTGGATTTTAGTGATTATCCTGCTGGGACTGTCCGTGTTTTTCCTTTTTCCAGTCATCTGGATGCTGGCAAATTCTTTTAAACCGGATGCAGCAATCACAGCAGACATGAATTCTATAGCGGCATTTATTCCACCGATGCCGGATGGAAATTTCTTTGACAATTATATTTCAATTATAACAAATACGAATTTTCTGCGATATATGGGAAATACATTGTTATACGCAGCAATTCTGATCGTTCTTGGGATTGTTGTAAATGGACTGGCGGGATATGCTCTTGCAAAGATTGATTTTCCGTTTCGTGATCAGTGGCTTATGGTTATATTGATGCTTCTGATTGTTCCGACAGAGACGGTAATTACCATTCATTTCCTGATTATTGCCAAGGCAGGGCTTTTGAATACAGTACTTGGATATATCCTGCCAATGATCGTGAATCCATTTAATATATTCCTGTTCCGACAGGTATTTGTCAGTCTGCCGGATGATGTATATGAGGCTGCACAGTTAGATTTCTGTGGCCCTGTAAAATACTTTTTTACAATGGTTCTGCCGATGTCAAAGACGGTTGTGGCAACTGTCAGTGTATTTACATTCCTGAATGTATGGAATGACTACCTCTGGCCGTCACTGGTATTTACATCCAGCGATCTTCTGACTGCACAGATCGGACTGAATTCGATTACATCTAATGATAATACAACAATGGGACAGACTCTTGCGGTCATCACATTGATTACAATTCCGGTAATCATCATCTACTCTTTGTTCTCAAAGCAGATTGTAGAAGGAGTTACCTCAACAGGTTCAAAGGAAGGATAAGAGATTATGAGTTTTATAGAGTTTAAAAATATATGTAAAAGATATGCTGGTTCCGATAAAAATACGGTAGATGATTTTAATCTGAATATTGAAGAGAAAGAGTTCATAGCATTTGTAGGACCTTCAGGATGTGGTAAATCTACGACCTTGCGCATGGTTGCAGGATTTGAAGAGATTACAGGCGGGGAACTGTATATTGACGGACAAAAGGTAAATGAAGTGGCTCCAAGAGATCGTGGCATTGCGATGGTGTTCCAGAATTATGCATTGTATCCGCATATGACCGTTGAAAAAAATATTGGGTATGGTCTCAAGAATATGAAAATGCCGGCTGATGAGATTCAGAAGAAGGTAGACTGGGCAATCAATATTCTGGGGCTGGAAGAGTACAGGTTCAGAAAACCGAAAAACCTTTCCGGAGGACAGCGTCAGCGAGTAGCGTTAGGAAGAGCGATTGTTAAGAATCAGAAAGTATTCCTGATGGATGAGCCACTGTCTAATCTGGATGCAAAACTCCGTGTCAGCATGCGTACAGAGATCAGTAAACTGCACAGAGAACTTGGTGCGACAACGATATATGTTACACATGACCAGGTAGAGGCCATGACAATGGCGGACAGAATTGTTATTATGAAAGATGGAGTCATTCAACAGGTAGGAAAGCCGATGGAGCTTTATGACCATCCTGCGAATAAGTTTGTTGCCGGATTTATCGGATCTCCACAGATGAACTTCTTCGACATTGTGTTAGAAGGCAACGTGGCAACATTTGAAGACGGAAGCAAAATGACAGTTCCGGAAGCTGTGATAAAGAAGCTTGACGGAAGACAGGGAGAGATGACGCTTGGAATCCGGGGTGAGGATCTGAAGATGGATGCTCAGAATATGGAACTGTATGGTGAGAATAAGCAGCAGGCTGTAATTACAGATACTGAAGTAATGGGAAATGAGAATAATCTGTATTTTATGTTTGGTGGAAGCCAGGCAGTAGCCAGAGTATCAAAGTATGAGGTCAGCCAGATCGGTGATCAGATAGAATTCGTATTTATGCCTTCAAAAATGCATTTCTTCGATAAAGAAACCGGTGAAAATTATATATAGGAGAATAGAAAATGGTAAAAAAGAATATATTGTTAAATTCAATTGACCGAGTAAAAGTGTTTGTAAATACTGTTTCAAAAATAGATTGTGATATGGATCTCGCTGCGGGAAGATATATAGTTGATGCGAAATCAATCATGGGTATATTCAGCATCGATATATCGAAACCGATTGAACTGCGGATACATGCTTCGGATGAAGAAGCAGAGAAAATTATTGAGAGTCTCAAAGAATATATACAAGAATAACACCTGTATAATGATTCTATCGACGGTAAAATATAGCTGAAACGGAGTTTTGAAGAATGCATAAGATACATATTAAGGCACAGAATAACTGGATCAATGATCCGAACGGCTTCATTTATTATAAAGGAAAATATCATATGTTTTACCAGTGTTTTCCCTATGGACCAAGATGGGGAAGGATGCATTGGGGGCATGCAGTAAGCGAAGATCTGGTGAATTGGGAAGATCTGGGGATTGCATTGTTTCCAAGTAAATGGGATGACAGAAATGGCTGCTTTTCGGGAAGTGCGATAGAGCATAATGGAAAAATGTATCTGTTTTACACGGGAGTCAGATATCTGGAAGAAGATCCGGAGGATGTTAATCTTTGCCTGGATGAACAGTTTGTTTCGGCACAGATGAGAATGATTTCAGAAGACGGGTTACATTTTAATAACATTCAGAATAAAAAAACGGTAATCCCTGTCATAAAAGATACTCTTGACGGTGATCCACGTCATACCCGTGATCCGAAGGTGTGGCGTGAAGAAGATGCATGGTATATGATTCTGGGAAGCACAGAGGATGATAAGCAAGGAAAAGTTTTGTTCTACAGAAGTGAAGACCTCGAGAACTGGACATACGTAAACGCGGCTTCCATGGACAAAGAATTCGGATGGATGTGGGAATGTCCGGATTATTTTGAAGTCAACGGAAGCAAGGTCTTACAGTTTTCACCTATGGGCATTATGAAGGATGGAAAAAGGGAAGAAAATCAGGCAGTCAGTATGCTGGTGGAATTTGACAGGAAGAACTGCAGCATGAAACTACCTGAAGAATATCAGATGTTTGATTATGGTCTTGATCTGTATGCGCCTCAAAGTACAGTGGATGAAGCTGGGCGAAGAGTTGTTATTGCCTGGGCCCGTATGCCGAAAACAGTGGATGAAAGCTGGAATGGAATGTTTTGTGTGCCGAGAGTCGTAGAAGTAAAGAATAACCATATTTATTACAGGGTGCATCCTAATATTCAGAAGACTTATCAGAAAAAGATTCAGGAGGTCAGTGAAGCGATAGAAAACAGATATCGTCTGGTGTTTGAGATGAATGACGGCGATGTGATAGATATCGGTGGTTACCGGATTCATAGAAAGGGTAAACGGATATGTACTGACAGGAGCAGTTTATATAAGGAATTTCCGGATTTTCGGACGGAATTTCAAACTCCGGAACTTCAGGAGGGGTATCATGTAGAAGTTTATGTAGATCCTCATCTGATAGAAGTTTTTGTAAATAATGGTGAGTGTGTGATTACAAATACTGTGTACGGCCTGGAAAAGCAAATACAGAAAGATGCAAAAATGCAGGTGGAAATATATACTACACTTTAGCGCAGTAAAAAAGGGACGGGGAATTTTTAAAAATTCCCCGTCCCTTTTTTACTCCTTTAAAGTACGAAAGCGTACATTACAACGAAATGGCAGGCGCTTCCTGCCATTACAAAGAGATGAAAGATCTCGTGGCTTCCGAAGTATCTGTGTCTGCTGTTAAAGACAGGCAGCTTCAGTGCATAGATGACGCCGCCGACTGTATAGATGATCCCGCCGGCAAGGAGCCAGCCGAAAGCAGCTGGTGACAGAGTATTCAAAAGCTGTGTGAATGCCAGTACGCAGGTCCATCCCATGCCAATGTAGAGTACGGATGAGACCCACTTTGGGCAGTACACCCAGAATGCTTTGATGAGAATGCCTGCTATGGCAAATGCCCACACGATCGTAAGAAGTATGATTCCGATTCTGCCTTTTAAAACCAGCAGGCAGATAGGGGTGTAGCTTCCTGCTATGAGAACACTGATCATCATGTGATCGATCTTTTTGAGAATCGTGTTTACCTTTTTTGATCTGTCAAATGTATGATAGGTTGTACTGGCAGCATATAGCAGGATCAGGCTTGCTGCATAGACTGCTATCGAGATGATATATATCCTGCTGGGTTCATGTGCTGCTTTTATCAGAAGTGGAACGGCGGCAAATATAGCCATCAGCATTCCTATGAAATGTGTAATTGCGCTTCCTGGATCTTTGATGTGTTCTGATAAATTTTCTGCCATAATAATACGCCTCCTAATATTATAATTACAACATGTAGTTTTAAAAACTATATTATCTATACACGTATATTATACCCGAAAGAAGAAAAAAGCAAGCAGATAATTGAATTTTATGTGTTTGTCTTTGAAAACAGAACTGGACTGGTTAAAATATAAATAATTGGCTGTTTTAATAAAACCAAAAGAATGGTAAGATTAGGAACGGTTAATGTAAGAACAGGAGGAAGAGTGAATGAGTACAAATGCGGTAAAATCAGGTAATGTTGCAACGGATGGGCATGTGAAGGCCATGGTGATTACAGCCTTTTTTGCAGCAATTACATTCTTGGGAATTCAGTCTTTTCGGATTCCGCTTCCGGCGGCAATCGGAACGCCATTCGTACACTTTGGTCATATTTTTGTAGTGATGGGTGTTCTGCTCCAGGGAGGAAAACGCGGTGCAGTATCCGGAACGTTAGGGCTGATTATATTTGATATCCTGAATGGATATATGCAGGACGTCCCGCAGGTATTTATTGAGACAGTTGTAAAATGTCTGATCGTAGGAGCTGTTTTCATGATCTTAAAGAGAAAAGCACAGGGAGATCAGAAAAAGGAATACGGCTATGCGGTTATCTGTGCAGTACTTTATGGATGTATGAATGTTGTGATTGAACTGACGATGGGAACGATTCGGATGATGCTTCTTGGCAGTGGACTTGCAGCAGCGTTTGCCGGTTCAGTGGCTTCCATTCCGGCAACTGTGATCAATGCAGTATTTATGATCATTGCGATTGCAGTGCTTTATCAGCCGGTAAAGAGAATCTATAACAGAATTGCTTAGTGAGAAATACGATAACTAAGAAATACGATAACTACTGCATGATTGGAACTGTTTAATTAAGAATGTGTCATAAAAGGTGTCGCTTTTTGGCCTGATCCTATGGGACGGGGAGAAAGCAACACCTTTTATTTTGATCTTTTATTTTGTTTTCTTATCCGAACCCTTGTCTTTTGGTCGGTTCCAGATATACAGGGCAACCAGAATTCCGATTGTGTACAGGATGCTGACCAGGATGGTAGGATTATCTTTTAAAAAATAGATTACAAGGACAACTGCCAGTAACGATATGGCTAACAGAAATGCACTCCAGATTCTTTTTTCGCGGACTTCTTTCGACTTTTGAAGAAGTTCCTGGCGATGCTGTTCCAACCGCAGGTATTCCATCAGGTCCTCATCACTGATTCGCGAGAGAATCAGCTCGTCACGTGACAGTTCAGCCTTTCGGCGGGAGTGAAAATGGAAGAAGCTGCGCTGCTTTTTTTCTTCATTTGCTTTTGTATAGTCTTCTTCTTCAAACAGATCTTCCTCATCCGGCGAAGAAGTATGTTCAACGACAGATGAAGTGGCAGCAGAAGCAGCATCTTTTTTTGCGGTTATATCTTCTTCTACTGCTTTCGGCTGTGCAGGAAGTGCGGATTCATCGGCTTCTGTCTGGGCCTGCGCTTCTGTTTCACTGATGTCTGCCTGGGCCTGCACCGGGGATTCAACGCTGCCTGCTTCGGCAGAGAGTGTGGTCTCATCGGTTTTCACTGCAGTTTCAGTCGCTGGATACAGTAAAACGTTGGATCCGGTTGTAGTTGCTTCTATTTGTTCAGTTGTATTGTTTATTTTGTTTGCTTTTTCAGACATAGAAATCCCTCCGGACATTTTTCTATTATCATAACAGTTCTTAGGAGAAAATACAAGAAATCTGGAAAATGAGGCTTAAAAATGCTAAAATATGATAGCGGCGTCAGCCTGACCGCTGGAAGGCCGTCAGTAACAACAAGTGGAGAAACAAGTCCGCCATCAGATCAATAAAATAACCAATAGATTACAGGAGAAATATATGCATCTGCAACATGAAATCCCGGAGGGGTTCTGGGGGCTTTTCCGGTCCATAAACCGGGAGATATATATCGAAGCACTTTTATGTATTAATGAAGAATATCAATACAGCAATTATTTTCTGACGAAAGAAGTGTGTGTTCAGGTCTTAAGTGATATGAATGCAAGAAAAAGATTTGAGCTTCAGCGAGAGGAAAATGATACAGAATTCGATATGCTGGAAACACCGGCATCTCGGATTCTGAACTGGCTTTTAAAGACAGGATGGTTGAAAAAGATAGAGGATTACCGGACTCTGGTGACCCATATTGTGATTCCGGATTATGCGGCAATATTTATTGACGCATTTGAACGTCTGAATTCGGAGGATATGGAGGAGACGAATATCTATATTCAGAATGTGTATGCAACCCTGTTTTCATTTCGTAATGATCCAAGGGCAAATCTGAGTATGCTTCGGACGGCGCTTGTCAATACCAGAAGGCTGAACAAGGCACTTCAGGATATGCTTCACAATATGGACCGCTTTTTTTCGAAGCTGCTGGAGCAGAAGTTTTACGGCGATCTTCTGAAGGAACATCTGGATGGTTACGTCGAAGAAGTGGTCAGGAAAAAGTACCATATTCTGAAGACATCGGACAATTTTTACAGATACAAAAATGATATCAAACAATGTCTGAAAGAGATCCGCGATGATGAAATGTGGATTGAAAAGGTGCGTGCAAGATCAAGAGCGATGGGAGATACCGGAGATGATGTGCTGGATCTTCTGGATCTGATCGAGAGGGGCTTTGACGATATCGAGCACCGGATCGCGAATATGGACAGTGAGCATACGAAGTATGTAAGAGCAACGGTAACAAGGATGAATTATCTTCTGAGCGGAGAGACTGATACAAAAGGACTGGTGGTACAGCTACTGAACCGGATGGCGGCATCTCCGGAAAAAACAGACGACATGATCCGGACAGTCGGAACGAGGATGAATCTGTCACTGCTTGAGATTGTATCGGATAAATCATTATATAAACGGAAAAAACCAAGAAAAGATTTTATCAGTCAGATGCTTCCGGATGAAAAGACGGAGGATCTTAACAGAGAGGACGTGCTGAAGCTGAATCGGATTCAGGTCCGTTACACGAAAAAGCAGATTGAGGAGTTTATCGAAACTCACATGCGGGACGAAGTCATGGACGCGGCAAAGCTTGAGATTACCGGGGAAGAAGACTTTGAAAAACTGATTCTGGCATATGACTACAGCACCCGTAAGAACAGTCGTTACATGCTGCTGGAAGAGGAACCTGAGATGGTGGAGAACGATGGCTATCGGTATCCGGCCTTAAAGTTTGTAAGAAGAAGTCTGTAGAGGACCGGCAGAAGGAGGAAAGGCTATGATAGAGTATTACGAACAGCTGTCACAGGAAGAAAAAGAGGAGATTACGGAGGTTGTACAGACCCTGTATCGACAGACATTTCTTCTGGAAAGAAAGTATGATAAACGGTCCGGAAGGATGCAGTATACAAAAGAATACCGGATCTGCAGCAAGCATCTGGAATTCCTGAAATGCTATTTTGCGATTGCAGGGATCCAGTTAAGGGAAAATATACATATGGGTGTTATCTATATTCAGGGAGAGATGCTGTGGGGAGAAAAACTGCCGCGTCTTGCGACCATATATCTGCTGGTGCTGAAGCTGATCTATGATGAGCAGATGCAGGCGGTATCTTCCAGTAGTCATGTAGTTACCACTCTGGGAGCGATCAATCAGAAGGCAGGAGAGTTCCGTGTGCTGCGGGGGATTCCTTCTCCGACAGAGATGCGCCGGACCATTGCGCTTCTGAAAAAACACCAGATTATAGAGCCACTGGATATACTGGAAGAGCTAAATGAGGAAACAAGACTTGTAATCTATCCGTGTATCCATGCAGTGCTGATGGCAGATGACATCAGAGAACTGCTGGCAACATTCAGTGAGGAGGAACAAAATGGAGACGAAACAGCCGTTCAAGGCGCTATCGAAGATATGTCTGAATAACTGGCATTATATAGATAAGAAGATACTGACGATGAATGAAGGAATCAACTTTTTTACCGGACATTCCGGGAGCGGAAAGTCGACGGTCATCGACGCGATCCAGATTATACTGTATGCCAATACCGACGGAAGAGGATTCTTTAACAAGGCTGCTGCAGATGATTCGGACCGTACTTTGATCGAGTACTTGCGCGGCATGGTCAATATCAGTGACAACAATGAAGCACAGTACCTGCGAAATCGTAATTTTTCCAGTACGATCGTACTGGAACTGGAGCAGACCAATACGAAGGATAAGCAGTGTGTCGGAGTCGTATTTGATGTGGAAACAGCAACGAATGATATCAGCAGACTTTTCTTCTGGCATACAGGAGGGCTTCTTGAGAATCAGTACCGGACACAGTCAAGGTGTCTTACGACGATGGAACTGCGGGAATATCTGCAGCGGACATTTTCGCCGGAACAGTATTACTGCGGACCAAGCAATGAACGGTTCCGCAGACAATTATACGACATTTATCTGGGCGGACTGGATATGGAAAAGTTTCCGAAGCTGTTCAAACGTGCGATATCATTTCGAATGAATATCAAGCTGGAGGAATTTGTAAAAGAATATATCTGTATGGAACAGGATATTCATATTGAAGACCTGCAGGAAAGTGTAATGCAGTATGGAAGAATGCGCGGTAAGATCGAGGAGACACTGGAGGAGATCCGAAGACTCCGGCAGATTCAGGAAGCATATCAGGCCTATGAGAAAAAGCATGAAGAGGCACAGATGTGTACATACCAGATTGACCGTCTGGAGATGATGCAGCAGGAGGGAAAGAGCCAGGAATGTCGTGATAAGATTCAGGTCCGCCGGGAAGCAATCGAAAAACTGGAAGAAAAGCAGGGGACACTGGAACAGGAGCAGCAGGAACTTCAGAAGGAATACGAAGAGATCATACTCCGGATTGCCGACAGCGGATATGCGCGTATGGAGGCGGATCTGATATCGTTAAATGAAGTTCTGGAACGTCTGAATACAAGCAAAGTGCGCTGGAAGCAGACGGCAGATCGGCTGAAAGAGTGGACGATACTGGATATGACTCCGAACCAGGTGCTCTGGGATATTGATCGATTTATACAGGGGAAGATTACGGAAGAAGAATTGAAGCGCTTAAGTGAAGGCCTGCAGGATCTGCAGGAAGAGCTGGAAGAACAGAGGCAGGAAGCGGATGCGGTACTTCGGCGAATCAAAAAAGAAGAAAAAGAAGCCAGAGAGGAACTGAAGGCGTTAAAGCAGGGAAAGAAGGCATATCCGCGGGAACTGGAAGAGGCAAGATATGAAATTCGCAACCGCCTGCATGAAAGATGTGGAAAGTTTGTGAATGTCCAGATCCTTGCAGACCTTCTGGATATCCGGGATGAACGCTGGCATAATGCGGTCGAGGGATACATGGGAAGCAACAAGCTGCTTTTGATCGTGGATCCGGCTTATTCAAAGGAAGCACTGGATATCTATCATGGTATGGATAAGAAGAAGTTTTCGCGTGCAGCAGTGCTGGATACGGAAAAGCTTATGAAGGAGCCGCATGTCGCCCAGGCGGGGTCGCTTGCGGAGGAGGTAACGGCAAAAGAGCCGCATGTGCGGGCTTATATTGATTTCTTCCTGGGAAATGTAAAAAAATGCGAGAATGTGGAGGAACTTCGGGACTGCAGAATTGGCGTCACACCAGACTGCATGCTGTATCACAGTTATCGCCTCCAGCATATCAATCCGGAGCATTATACCAGAAGGGCCTATATTGGAGAGACGAGTATGCGTCAGCGGATCCGTAAGCTGGAGGAACGCTGTGAGAAACTGCAGAAAGAACGGCTCCCGATTCAGGAACAGCTGGAAGAGATCCGGCAGACCATGCAGTTTGAGATGCTGAATCAGCCGACGGAAGATTATATGCGCTGGTTTGCAGATATCAAAACGGTCACTGAAAAAGAGAAGAAAAAGGCCGGAATGATCGAACAGATGCAAAAGATGAAGGAAGAGTCGGTAGATGCCTGGGAGGAGAAAAAGATTCAGGTGCAGAAAGCGCAGAATACCGGAAAAGAACAGCTTGGAGAGATACAGAAGGCGATCTGGGAACATCGAAAAGAAATGGAAAAACTGACGGAAGAGCTTCTTGCAGCAGAAACAGAATGGAAAGAAGGAAGTCAGAAGGTGAAGAGCCGGATGTTCTGCGAAGATGGAGAGCAACTGTCTGATTACGAGAATGTTTTCCGGGAGTACCTTGCCACGAAAAAATCCACGAATTATGAGTATCTGAAGCGGCAGAAGATTGCTGAAAGTTATCGGCTGAAAGAAGAAGAAGAAGGTGCTTACCAGAAATTGGTGGAAGAAAGAAGCGGCTATATACGCAGCTATCCAAATCGGACATTTTCCACATCGGCAAGAGAGAACACCATGTACGAACAGCTACTGGAGGAACTGCAGTGCGATAATCTTGAGGCTTACCGGGAGTCTGCAAAAGAACAGGCACGGCAGGCGGTGGAGCATTTTAAGGACGACTTTATCTTTAAGATTCGCAGTGCGATTCTGGAAGCATACCAGAGACGGGATGAACTGAACCGGATCATCAGTCGGCTGGACTTCGGAAAAGACAAATATCAGTTTGTGATTACGAAAAACAAAGGTGCAGATGGAAGATATTACAAAATGTTCATGGATGATGCACTGCAGATTCAGCCGTCGATGCTGGAAGATACGATGGAGAATCAGATGGATCTCTTTACGATGGAGCATGAGAATCAGTACGGTGAGATGATGAATGAACTGATCAACATCTTTATCCCGCCGGAGCATGCAACCAAGGAAGAGCTGGACGAGGCGAAAAAGAATATGGATAAGTATGCGGATTACCGGACCTATCTGTCCTTTGATATGCAGCAGATCGTGCATGGGGAAAAGGACATGACCATAGGCTTAAGCCGGATGATCAAGAAGAATTCCGGAGGAGAGGGACAGAATCCGTTATACGTAGCACTGCTGGCAAGCTTTGCGCAGATCTACCGGATCAGTCAGTCTCCGAAGATGCGGCGGGTGCCAACGCTTCGGCTGGTGGTTCTGGACGAGGCATTCTCCAAGATGGATGCGGAAAAGGTGGCAAGCTGTATCTCTTTGATCCGGGGACTTGGATTTCAGGCGATCATCAGTGCAACCAATGATAAGATACAGAACTATCTGGAAAATGTAGACAAGACATTTGTATATGCCAATCCGAATAAAAGGCATATATCTATTCAGGAATTTGAAAAATCGGAATTTGGAGAACTGGACAATGAAGGTGAATCGGAGCTATTATAGATGGTTCCGTTCAAGGATATGCCGGCGGAAGAAGAGATGCTGATTGGGGCCAGGGAATATTCGATATTATAAGTATAAAACCGGTGAACTCAGAGCGGATGGAAAGTAAGGAAATGTAAATGATCTTTGCAGTTTGAAATATGCAGACCCGATTTTCGGATTAGTGCTGAGGAAGTCAGTATCCTGCAGGGGAGAAAGGATATAAATAGTGCGGTAAAAGAAAAAGTTCAGAAAATATAGTTGGTGATGATAGACGGAGGCATGATTATGAAATTAACAATATTAGGTACAGGCAATGCAGCGGTTTCGGAGTGTTATAATACATGTTTTGCAATTTCGGAAGGAAACCGGCATTTTCTCGTTGACGCAGGTGGCGGTAACCGGATTCTGAAGGTTTTAAAAGATACAGATATTGATCTGAAAGATATTCATGATATCTTTGTGACCCATGAGCATGTAGATCATGTGCTGGGGGTTATCTGGCTGATTCGAATGATCGGGCAGCGGATGAACCAGGGAAAATATGAAGGGGAACTGCGTATTTATTGTCACGGGCAGCTTGCGGAGAAGATTCAGGCGATTGCCAATATGACGATTCAGCAGAAGGTGTGCAGGCATATGGGCGAGAGAATTCGATTTGATGTGGTGAAAAGTGGAGATTTCCGCATGATCCTGGGGTGTCCTGTAACGTTTTTTGATATCGCATCTACAAAGGCAAAGCAGTTTGGATTCACCATGCAGCTTTTGGATGGAAGAAAGTTTACCTGCGTGGGTGACGAGCCGTACAATGAGGTGAATTACGAATATGTAAAAGACAGCGACTGGCTGCTTCATGAGGCATTCTGCCTGTTTGATGAGGCAGACAAGTTTAAGCCTTATGAGAAGCATCACAGCACAGTAAAAGAAGCCTGCCAGCTGGCTGAAGAACTGAAGGTATCGAATCTTCTTCTGTATCACACGGAGGAAACGCATCTGGCAGAACGTAAACGGTTATACACGGAGGAAGGAAAGCAATACTATCATGGTAATCTGTATGTGCCGGATGATTTGGAAATATTTGAAATATAAAGGTAAGCCCATAGATAAAATGTTTCTGTGAAAATTCTCACTGCTACTACAGTGAACGACCTGAAATTTTCCAAATACGGACGAAAAAGTGCAAGACCAATTGACATCAGATTCCTGATAACCGATGGTATATTCATATACAATGTATCGTGTTAGCTGATATTCTCACGGGGGTTGGGCAATTTCGGAGAATGCGAAAATGCCCTCTGATCCGCGTAAGAAGACAAATAGAATGAGTCAGAGGTGAACATCATGCCAAAATCAAAATGGAATTTGAACACCATTTACATATCCGAACGGCTGCAGGAGAGCCTGCGGCCCATCTCTCGTTCTGCCATGACTACCGTTGTTGCGCCCATGGGCTATGGCAAGACTCTACGGCGGTGAGCTGCGCTGGTTCTGGCCTGCTATATTGGACGAACTGCTATTTTTATTGCTGCGGTACGAAATCAACCTCCTGCCCGATAATCAAAGCATATATAACTCGAACGATTCGTAGTGGTTGTCCATCAAAGTCAGCAGCCGGTCGTATAGGTATTAGATGCAGATCAATGTAAAACCGGTAACATATCGTCAGTTTGCATGGCTGCTACAGCAGGATGGAATTGCAAAATAAATCCGGCTGTGTTATAAAGGAGTTGTTACTAGGCAACAGCTCCTTTTTGTAACTATACGTATGAAGCGGACTGTTTATGTTGGATGCCGCAGAAAGTTATAGATGGAGTATAGGAAAAGTTGAGGAGAAAATATCTGAAATGAATAGGAAAAACGTAGCTTTTTGTTTATTAATTGCTGCAATATGTATGACACTTAGTGCCTGCAGTTCTAAAGAAGCAGATGATACAGGGAAATCGGAAGAAGCGCAGACTGTGATAGATTCGACGGATAAGGAAACGAAGAGAAGTACCTCTTCCGGGTTTCCGAAAGTAATTCCGGAATTTTCCACGATCGATCTTCAGGGCAATGTTGTTGCAAATGATGTGTTTTCGAAGACAGATCTGACGGTTGTAAATTTCTGGGCAACTTATTGCAGCCCATGTATCAGTGAATTACCGGAGTTGGGAGAATGGGCGGAAGAGATGCCGGATAATGTTCAGATCATAGGTATTGTTGTGGATGTGGAGTCAGAAGAGTCGGATCAATATGCGTTAGCGTGCCAGCTTGCAGAGCAGACTGGTGCGAGATATCAGAATCTGGTGGCAGTCGGAGAATTTGATGATATCATCTATGAGCTGATCGGCGTTCCGACAACATTTTTTGTAGACAAGGACGGCAATATCGTCGGAGATCCGATCGTTGGAGCGGATGTGGATGGATATAAAACATTTGTAGAGGAGTATATGAATGAATAACAACAGGAGACAGATCTTACGGGTCTTGCAGATATTTATTCTGGTGGCAGCGTTTGGAATGCTTTCATATGGAATATACCGGGGAGAAGTCTCCATGGTTCTGAATAAAGCAGTCAATATCTGCCTGGAATGTATCGGATTGGGATAAGAGCAGTTAGAGGTAAATGGATGAAAATACATCAGGAAGTAAGAAGAAAAATAATTCAGATTGCAGCGTTTGGTTATTCCAACACTTATCTTGGTAATTTTATCAGTGGCAGGATATACAAAGGAGAGTGGAAACAGTTCTGTAATCCGGGAATGAATTGTTATTCCTGTCCGGCAGCGCGCCTGTCCTGTCCGATCGGTGCCATGCAGGCAGTGAGTGGATCGATACAGTTTCGGTTCAGCTTTTATGTAGTGGGATTTGTATTGGCGCTGGGAGTGATATTCGGGAGAGCCATCTGCGGATTCATCTGTCCATTTGGCCTGATTCAAGAGTTGATCTATAAGCTCCCTTTTCCAAAGAAAAAGCTGAGGAAAGAATTTACTTACGTAAAATACCTGATGCTTCTGGTATTTGTCCTGATACTTCCGGTTGTATGTACAAATGCAGTTGGGATGGGAGATCCTGCTTTCTGTGAATACATCTGTCCGGTAGGAACACTGGAAGGCGGGATTCCGCTTCTTGGAACGCATCCGGAATTACGCAGTATGCTGGGGACATTATTTTCATTTAAAATGTGCATATTGATTGCAACATTGATCGGGTGTCTGATGGTCTGTCGGTTTTTCTGTAAAGTAATGTGCCCGTTGGGAGCAATCTATGGGTTATTGAATAAAGTCAGTCTGTATCATATGGTAATCGACAAAGACCGGTGCATTTCCTGTGGGATGTGCAGCGCAAATTGTCCAATGGATGTAGATCCGGTTAAAAATCCAAATTCTGCAGAATGCATCCGCTGCGGGAAATGTACGGAACAATGTCCCGGGCAGGTATTGGAGATTCGATTTAAAAAGCGGCAATAGGAACTTACAGAACCATTGCCGCTTTTTAATTGTATAAAATAAACGAATTTTACAGATATTTTAGCAAGTTTTCTTTCGTGTTTAATGAAGGATCTTCAATGACAATATCCAGCAGCTGATTCAGCTTCTCACCAAGTTCCTTTCCCGGAGCTATTCCGGCAGCAATCAGATCCCTGCCTGTGACAGCAAGATCCTTTAACGAGACACACTGACCTGCAGAAACAATGTCGTCATATATTTTTTCAATATCATTCAGATTATTTATCTTCTCATCCCTCAGGTACATACTTTGCGCCATAACGTCTGCACGCCTTACTTCCATATAGTAAGGAAATAGATCTTCGCCGATGGTGTTCATAGCACGCCGCACATTCCTGGCAGTTGCCGGCATCCGATAATCATGATAGAATACCAGCTTCGTAACTTTGTTCAAAGTATCATTGTCAAATTTCAGCCTCTTTAATACTGTCTTTGCAATACGTTCACTTTCGACTGCGTGCTTTTTAAAATGTGCCGTTCCTTTTTCGTCTATGGTCTTTAACGCAGGCTTACCCATATCATGCAGAAGCATCGTTAGCCTGAGAACCTTGTCTGATCGGACATTCATCATCGCATGCAGTGTATGCTCCCCTACCGTGTACATATGATGCGGCGTTTCCTGGGAAGTACACATAATACGATCAAATTCCGGGAGAAATACCTGCGTAAGCCCAAGTTCGTATGCCTCCCGGAGCAGTTCCGGCCTGTCAGAAGTGATCATCTTAATCAGTTCTACCTGGATGCGTTCTGCGCTGATATTCTGTAATGTAGGAGCCAGTTCGCTCATTCCCTGGCGGGTTTTTTCTTCAATCTGAAAACCTAATTGTGCGGCGAATCGGATTCCGCGCAGGATTCGCAGGGCATCTTCAGAAAAACGTTCTCTGGCATTTCCTACACAACGAAGTGTCTTTGCATTCAAATCGTCAAGACCGCCAAAAATGTCAACAAGCCCGTCTTTTTCGTTATAAGCCATTGCATTAATTGTAAAATCACGTCTCAGTAAGTCCTCCTGCAGATTCCGGGTAAAAGTAACCTCGCTTGGATGGCGGCTGTCTTCATATTTCCCGTCAATTCGATAAGTTGTGACCTCGTAACCCTCTCTGCCAAGAAGAACGGTAATAGTACCGTGCTCAATACCAGTGTCAAACGTCTTGTCAAACAGTGCTTTCGTTTCTTCGGGCATGGCTGAGGTGGTGATGTCCCAGTCACCGGGAGTCCGCCCGAGAATAGAATCACGGACACAGCCACCAACCTGT
>NZ_JAFBIZ010000159.1 GCF_021531995.1 Faecalicatena contorta | reverse complement strand
GCCTTATTAAAGTGCGCCTAAAATGTCCGGTTATCTACATTTCATTCCAGAATTCGTGCTTTGCACGAATTCATCCTTGTTTTGGTTCAGAATTGCGAACAAGCTTAGCGAGTTTCGCAATTACCTAGTAATGGTTTGTTACTACAGTATGTATAATATTCCAAAATTATCACTTTGTCAAGTTTTATTATCATTTTTATTTCACACTTTTATTAGCTTTTATTATCTCTACGTATTCTCTACACACCTTTAAATAAGCTTATATAGCCATCTATAAATTCTAAAGCTCTCAAACCCCTTATTTTCACGCACCCTATAACACTCCATAAACCGCCATAAATTATACGCTGGGCAATCTCATTTATGTATCTCTATCCTCTCTCGCTAATTTAAGATTATGGCAGCAGGCGGCTCAGTTCTTTATACACTTGCTTCGCTCGGGCTTTGTCCTTGCTTTCCAGCTCGTTAAATACTTCCAACCAGAGCTTGGCCATCTTCCGGAGCTCCCTGGTCTTTCTCCGGCTCTCTCCGCTCTTTATACCGCCTTTTCTTCCCATTTCCCGTAGTTCCTCTGGGCTTCGTTCGGTATTCGGGATTAAATTATGATCGTTCATATCTCACCGCCCTTTGTGCGACGTCGCACATTTTGATTTCTCCCCTTTTTAGGGGCATCGCAAATCTGACTATGTTAGCATTAAACAAAATATTTCTTAACAGAATAAATATACAAGGATTTACCAACCTTCTCCATATTCACGCTCGGTTATCGCTCGCTTATAACCTTCCCCTTTTTAGGGTGTCTGAAATGTCTTGATGCCTTAACATTTCTTAATACATCCGAGTATATCCGAGTAAACTTTAGCAAATGTCAGCATACTCCCAATACCTATGTGTGTAAATTGGCGCTGGCGACGTTGGTGCGCCATCGTAGCCGGGCGGGGACTCCTCCCTACCGTCAAAATGTTGAAATGCACCCTCTATTTGTCGTTTTGTAAACGCACTCCATTCACCCTCCCAGCACTTCACGCTCAACTTCACTTAGCCAAGTATTCTGAAAAGATCTCACGCCAACATGCCGGTAACTGCATGACTCTATATATTCCTCATAGTATGCCCGAAACGTTCTGCACCGCCTAGGGCTTCTCAGCGTCCTCATGGCCTTTGCTTCTATCTGCCTGACACGTTCAATGCCTACTCCCATTCTTTGGCTAGTCTCTTTCAGAGTCATGCCGTCAATATACCGATGTCTGATTACTTCTGGGAGATTATCTGGAAGCTGATCTACTGCTATCCACAGCTCACGCTTCATATTCTCTCGGTCAAGCTCACTTATAACATCCTCTTCTATGTCCTCACCAGATGCCACGGTATCGCAAACCATTATGTCATCATCTTCACCGCCCACAGGCTCGCTCAGGCTGCCTATCTGCCTCATTCTGACGTTCTGCTGTATGGCGTGGAGTTTTTCACGGTCAACACATAAAATAGCGCACAGCTCACGCTCGGACGGCTCACAGCCATAATATTTTTGATATTCTCGCACCACTTTACGATATTCCCTTATATCTTCTTTTGCATGCACAGGGATTCTCACAACGCTGCTACAGTTGTCAACATACCTCTGCATAATCTGCCGGATCCAGAACGCTGCATAATGGATAAAAGAAGAATTCTGATCAGGCTCATAATGTCTTACTGCTTCATACAACCCGAGATACCCTTCTTGCATCAGATCATCCATCTCAGCATATCCGCTATACTTTCTGGCCATCTTATATATAAAGCCTTTATTCTGCTGCCAGAGCTGCAGCATATTATCTTTCTCATTCTCTCCGGCTCTAATCAGCGCAACAAGCTGTTCGTTTAAAATATTCTCACGAGTTCGCTCGGGCTTCAACCGTGGTTTGTTTATTTTGTAAACTGCACCCTCATCCATTATCATTGACATATCAAGCCCACTCCCTTTATAATTTGATTATCTGATACTTAGGAAAGGGCTTGACCGTTTACGGCAGGCTCTTTTTATCGTGATGCAACCCTTTGTCTTATTTCTTCTTTAACTTTCCGCATCTCTTCCGGGTCTCGCTGTAGCTTATGAATGTATTCCAGCATGTCATCTGAAATATATAACGGTCTACATTCCTGAAGATTTAGCCCTATGCCGTAATGAGCCATGTCATGAAGCTCGTCAAGTGTAAAATCGCCATATACAACAACCATAGCCTGCACAACGTACCCTTTACACTCAAGTGTCTTCTTTAACATCACAGCGGCAGCAGTCTCGCTTTCTGCACCAATTACAATATGAGGCTCATTTTTATCAATTCCATTTTCCTTAAAATCTACCAATATGTTAACTTTCATTACTTTCTCCCCTTCTTTCAAAAAGTCCAGTATAAACTCTTTAGCTTCTTCTTTCTGCGGTGCCTGCTTCGTGTTATAACTTGCCTCAGATACAAAGTCCTTGTCTTTCTTTGTGGTATATCCTTTGAACTTAACAACCTCGTCTTCAATACTGTACAAGATGGTGTCGGCTGTAGGTCCATAATTGGACTTTTCATGTGATAAATACCTGACTCCCGGTTCGTTGGTCTCTCCTGCCATAATGACTGACCGGCTTATGTCCCAGATATCTGCACTATCGGCAATTCTCTTCCTACCCCAAACACCTGACTGTTTATTCGCATGTTCTATAATCAGGAAGGTTGTTCCATACTTTTCGCCATATCCTATTAGCGGTGCCAGGCAATTTCTCATGGCATTTCTATCACCCATTCTGATATCCGGAGGCACAAATGCCTGAATAGGATCAAACACACATAAAGCTGGTCGATATTTATCAAGAAGACGCTCCAGGAATGGGCCATCAAATTTGATATCCTGGAATCGTTCATCTGCGATATCTATTGATAAAATATTTTTCAGATTTGCGCCATTCCTTCTAAGACGCCTTTTTAACGTATACTCAAAAGAATCTTCTGCAGAAAAAAACATTACTTTCTCTGGATTGCATTTCGCAAAATCAAATGGTACCATTCCATCAAGTAAGAATGGCCTTCTACCATTACTGATTGCCGCCACGATTGCACACCATACCGTTGTCTTTCCGCTACCACCATCACCAGCAAGTGATGTGATCTGATATCTTGGCATATAATCCGTAATGAGCCAATCTGGACTCTTTTCCTCTGCTACCTCCATTGACACCATTTCAAGGTTATGATTTTTCTGTTGCCGGAACTTCCCTTTATCTGAGACTGCGGTATAGGGGCTTGTACCTTTCTCATATCTTTGAAGTGCAGGAAACACTTCTCTTTCCAACTTTGTATCGGAAAGCGGAGGTGTGCATTTCACTGCATTTTCCGCCCTAACTGCCGCCTTTATAGCCTCGTCTCCTGCACCTTTTGCCTGCATACTGCACACCATTTTTACCAACCATTGCGTGCGCTGCCCCTCTGGAAGCTGCTCCGGCATTTCAAATCCTTGCATATTCCATTTTCAGGTACTGGTCCCAGAAGAAACTCCGCAACTCTATTATCTACTTGCGCAATATCAATGCCATCTCCCGGTCCCTGTTCCCACTCATAGCAGATGCCGTTTGGATGCACGCTTGGCGGTGCTACGATATAGCCGCCATCTGCCCGGATATCAATCCCCTCATAAAGACTGCCTCTGCTCTTATTGGCAGCATTGTCTCTGTAGAATAAATGATAGCCACCGCGCCCCGTGATACTCTGCCATGTCTCAGGTAGTTCACCATGTTCCTGCTGCCATTCTTTCAGGAACTCATATCCGTTGATACCTCTATCTTTATCAATATCCAGATCAATCACCACCAGACCGCCTGACATGGCACCCGTGGCAATCCCTATGTTAGAATCCGGATGTTCGTCCCACCAAGCAACTATTTGTTTTTCGCTGGTTGTTGCAGCTTTAAAGCCGTTTTCTATAGCCGGTCTCTTATCTTTTGGTCGTAAAGGGAATACGGCAAATCCCATATTTGCGTACAATAATGCTGCATCCTTCAGTCTACTGCTCATATTTGCTCTCCTGCTGCCATTTCGGAGAATTAAGAGCCTTCTCCGCACTCTCTATGGCTATCAATGTATTTTCTGCCCTATTCTTCAATGATCTGTGAAATTCTGCTATCTCCATTCTATTTTCCGGAAGAAAATATCCACCAGTAGTAGATGAACATATCACTGCTCCTGCTTTCCGTTCGCTGGCTATGTACTGTTGCAGCTCTCTGGCCGAACCACATCCGGTAATGTTTACCAGATCTTCTGTAGAAATAGCATTCTCTTTGCCTACTGGCAGCAGGCTTGCTATTGTGAATCCAGAATTGCCGTTCTGATCCGCATGTTCTCGGTTATGTTTGTTTTTCATTTTATCGTACCTCCTGCGCCTGCTTGTCAAAATACCTATCAATTACAACCTTATCGTATAAACTACGCCTTCCGATTTTTCTTTCAGCTCCTATTGATCTCGCGAACTCCACTCCACGATTTCTACCAAGGCTTAGATACATGCATACCTCTTTTGCATCTAGCATCCTCTTTTCATTTACTGCTGATATGTCTTTTCTTTCTGTCATATCACTGCACCCCTTTTCATGTCTGACTTTATCATTGATTATTTTATATAAAAATGTTATCATTAAGATGCAGAAATTTCTATTCGGAAATTTAGAAACTTATTTATAAATTTATATATCTATTT
>NZ_JAFBIZ010000158.1 GCF_021531995.1 Faecalicatena contorta | reverse complement strand
ATACAATATTTATAGATAAAATCTATAAATATCACCAATTATACGTGAAGGAGGTATATAATTATGGAGTTAAAAGCAAACGTTAACTTTGACCGGTTCGAAGCAGCTTTACAGGTAGTGGACGCTCACACTGTTGGCGAATTCTGCCGTGTCGTAATTGGTGGATTCCCGGAGCCGGAAGGCAACACAATGATTGAAAAGAAAAAATGGATGGAGCAGAACTATGATCAGGTTCGTACCGCTCTTATGTTCGAACCAAGAGGACATCATGACATGTTTGGTGCATTCCTCTGCGAACCAGTTAATCCAGAAGCAGATCTTGGGGTAATGTTTATGGATACAGGCGGATATCTGAACATGTGCGGTCACTGTACGATCGGTGCCGTAACAGTTGCGATCGAAGCCGGACTTGTTGAATCTCATGAAGGAGAGAATGAAGTAGCATTGGATGCTCCTGCCGGACTGATCCGTACAAAAGCAATCGTAAAAGACGGAAAAGTTGAAAGTGTTACATTAACAAACGTTCCTTCTTTTGTTTACAAAGAAAACCAGAAAGTTGTAATTGACGGAAAAGAAATTGAATTTACAATTTCCTTTGGCGGAAGTTTCTTTGCATTAGTTGATACAACCAAACTTGATCTTGGAGAAATTAATCCAAAGTCTATTCCTGAATATGCAAAACTCGGAATGAAGATGTTAGATGCAATTAACAAGGAAATCCCTGTTAAGCATCCTCTTCTTGACATTGATACAGTTGACCTTGTTGAATTCTACGGCCCAACTCCAAATCCGGACAAAGCTTCTATGAGAAACGTAGTTATCTTCGGAGATGCTATGGCTGACCGTTCACCATGTGGAACAGGTACAAGTGCAAAACTTGCTACTCTTCATCACTGGGGCGAACTCGCTGTCGGAGAAGAATTTATTTATGAAAGCTTTATCGGATCTTTATTCAAGGGCGTAATTAAGGAAACAACGAAAGTAGCAGATTATGACGCTGTTATCCCAATGATCACAGGAAGCTGCTATCTGACAGGCGTTGCTACATACCTGATTGACCCGACAGATCCATTGAAATATGGTTTCCAGGTAGGATAATTATCTCTCTAGATCAGAACAATTTACACTGATAATAGAAGCGGATTAACATAATCCGCTTCTATTTATAAAAAAGCACGAAAGGAATGAGCGCCAATGCCACGCAAACGCCAGTCCACGAAAAGCCGTATCGTAAAAGCCGCCTGGACCCTTTTTTACAAAAACGGATATGACCAGACAACGGTAGAAGATATTATCGCAGCATCAAAGACATCCAAAGGAACATTTTATCATTATTTCAAGGGGAAAGAATCCCTGTTGAATTCTCTCTCCTATCTGTTTGACCAGAAATACGAGGAACTTTCCACTGTCATTGATCCACATTGGTCAGAGTCTGATAAACTTCTCTTTCTGAATCATGAGCTGTTCCATATGATCGAGACCAGCGTAGATATTCATCTGCTTGCTTATCTTTATTCATCGCAGCTTACTACAAAAGACAAGAAGTCACTTTCTGACAAAAAAAGATTCTACTTCAAATGGCTTACTGAAATATTTTCTAATGGATTAGAAAAAGGCGAGTTTAAAAACACCAGCACTGCAGAAGAGTTAATGAATATCTATGCCATGTATGAGCGTGCACTGCTATATGATTGGGCTCTCTGCAAGGGAAAGTATTCTCTGACCGAATACAGCAATAAATTACTTCCTCATCTACTGGACACTTTTGTCAAAGGAGTATAATGGAATCATGAAATCACCGGAACCTGAAAAGGGACGGAATTCTGTATTACACATATTATACAGAATTCCGTCCCTTTTATTCATTTTACTTACATAAAGTTTTACACAAAGTACAAAAACCTGTGTTTCAGACCATACACTCGTGTATTTCTTCTTCCTCTATCCCTGCTTCTTTCATCATTGAAACGATTGCTTCTCTGTCTGACAGATCCGCGCACCAGGACAGACCACACCCTGCCGATATAGCTCTTGGAACCGGGATAATCCTTCCCGGAACCTGATGTTCTTTACACGCTTTCTCCATAGCCATCGCATCCGCTGTGGTATGAAAGGTCACAACAAGTTTTAATTCTTTTTTTCTCATTTCTACTCAATCACCACTTCGTAGAAGCCATCTTTCTCCGTAGAAACAGGTTTTTTCCCATGTTCTTTTGCATATTTTTCTACATTCATCTTCTGATGTGGTTCTGTAACCAGCACCTTTACCGGTCCGTCTGCAACCTTCAGAGCTTCAGCAGTCAGCATTAACGGTTCCGGACAAGAAAGACCTCTTGCATCTACTTCTTTCATATTATTTACCTTCTTTCCTAGAATACTATGTATACCTTAATATTTCAACCTTATTTTGCTTCTTTTCTCTTGTTTGTAAATGCAATTACAAAACATACAATGATGCAGATAATGCAGGCAACCTTTCCGTTAAGCGGTACTGCGCCGGCAACCACCTCCTGTGTCTCTGCATTCATTGCTGTTCCGCTTGCTGCCAGTCCAAAGTTATGGCAGATTGCTGATCCGACAAACATACCAACAACTGTCATTGCTGCATCTGAAGATCCCTGTCCGGCAAGAATGAGCTGACGAAGCGGGCATCCCCCAGCAAGGGTTGCTGCAAAACCTACGGTATACATTCCAAGAAGGTTCCAGAGATGCTCAGAATGAGCGATAACTCCTGGTGTATTGAATCCCAGAACAAATCTTCCCGTTGCAACATTGAACACAAGCATTACAACGAACAGTCCTGCAATTACGCTGAACAGATCAAAATTCTTCATCAGAATAATATCACGGATACTTCCGGCAAAGCACATTCTTGACTTCTGTGCAATTGCTCCAAAGATCAATCCTCCGATCAGAGATGCAATAACAGGTGCATGCATACTTCCCGGCCCTGCTTCGCTGGCCTTCAGAAGAGATGTACACAGTGCAAGAATCAGAATTCCCACAACGATAACCGGCAGAACAACTCCGTTTTCTTTATTTGTCACATGTGCTCTTCCGAGACTGAAGCCTTTTTTCAATGCTAACACACCTGTTGCAATACCAAGAATAAATCCAACAAGCGCTACCCATGCATTCAGATCACCAGCTGACATACGGATAATCATACGCAGAGGGCATCCAAGGAACACGAGCGCACCAATCATTATGATGATACCCAACACAAAGCGGATCATCGGTGATGAACCAGCCGTTGCACAATACTCTTTTGTTGCCACAGAGATAATAAATGCCCCAAGAACAAGTCCGATAATCTCCGGTCTTGCATACTGTACCACCTCTGCCTGATGCATTCCAAATGCACCTGCTGTATCACGAATAAAGCACGCAATACAAAATGCCATATTTGCCGGGTTTCCAAGTAATGCGAGGCATGCCGCTACAATACCACACACTGCGCCGCCCAGCGCAAGTTTTTTCTTTGAATCTGTTAAATTCATGTCATTTCCTCCTTTTTTCATTCTGGGAAGCACCATTCCGGGCGCTTTACAGTGTCTCCGGTTCCGGCTCTTCTGCCAGTTCGTGGATCGCTCTTATCGCAATATCCACTTCTTCTTCCGTGTTATAATGGGAAAAGCTGAATCTTACAGCCCCCTGTTCTACCGTTCCCAGCGCCTCATGCATAAGCGGTGCACAATGCCCTCCCGGTCTGGTAGAAATTCCATATTCTGTAAGAAGCTCATCACTCACTTCTGAAGAATCATATTCTCCGATGTTAAGCGTAACAATCGCACATCGGTTTTCCTGTGTAAAATCTCCATAGATCTTTACCCCCGGAACATCCTTTACTCCTTCGTAGAATCTTCGCATCAGCCTTTGCTCACGAGCTCTGATCTCATCAATTCCCGTACGTTCCAGATACTCCAGCGCAGCATGGAGTCCGGCTATTCCATGTCCGTTCAGCGTTCCCGCTTCCAGAGCCGTCGGCATCTGAACAGGATGCGTCTTACTGTATGTCTGTATCCCACTGCCTCCCGTTTTTAACGGGCGGATCTCTACACCTTCTCTGACATAGATTCCTCCGGTTCCCTGCGGTCCCAGAAGTCCTTTATGTCCGGTAAAGCACAGAATATCTATCTTCATATCCTCTACATCTATCGGAAATACCCCCGCAGTCTGAGATGCATCTACTACAAACAGAACATTGTGACGGTGTGCCAGTTCTCCAATCGGCTTAACATCAATATAATTGCCGGTAAGGTTCGAGCCATTGGTACATACGATCATCTTTGTATCCGGTGTGATCGCTTCTTCAATATCACGAATATTCAGGCGGCCCATGCTGTCACTGGGAACGATCGTCAATTTTACGCCTTTCTTCTCCATCTCATACAGAGGGCGAAGCACAGAGTTGTGTTCCAGCATCGTTGTAATCACATGATCTCCCGGACTTAGAATTCCTTTAATCGCAATATTCAGGCTCTCTGTAGAATTATTCGTAAATGCGATTCTTCTTGCATCCTTAGCCCCAAACAGCCTGGCAAGTCTCTCGCGGGTATCATATATGACCCTTGAAGCACTGAGCGACGCTTCATTCGCACCTCTTCCTGCATTCCCCATAGAACTCATCGCTCTGACTACTGCATCGATCACTTCCTGCGGCTTATGCATTGTCGTAGCCGCATTATCCATATATATCATATTATTCTCCTTTTTATCTGCACACAGATAACC
>NZ_JAFBIZ010000157.1 GCF_021531995.1 Faecalicatena contorta | reverse complement strand
AGGATACATAGTTCTAAATTTGTATATTTTAAATGTTCTTCCATTTCTTCCTACTCTCTGTTGAGAAAAAAAGATAGGACCAGGAGATTCATGCTTAATAATTGGTCCAAAAATTAAACATGCAAAACAAGTAAGCACCAATCCAACTAAAGCCCCACATATATCCATAATTCTTTTTACGAATATTTGCCATGCACTCGCAAATTTCAATCCCGATGACAATACCACAAATTTACCAAATGTCTGGACCTTTTTGTTTTCCATATCCAGGGAGTAATTAGTCAAATTAATATGAACAACAAATCCCATACTAACCAGAAGATTTGCAAGTTTTTCTGCATTTTTTTCACGGTCCTTTAAATCAATAAACACTTCATCGATAACATTCTCTCGTACATATTGCACGATTTGATTCTTTCCAGAAACTACAGGAATATCATTAATATACTTTAATGTTTTATTAGTATTTTCATATAGAACCAGTACTTCTATTTGATAATCTTGATATGGATATATGAGTTCATCTAAAACATCTTTTACACGCTCTTCTGTCGTTACAATCATTATTTTACGGGAACCCTTATTTTCTCTGATCCTAATACGCAACATTCGTTTCCATATCATTCTAAATAGGCTCATGATAAAGACACTGATCGGATACATCGATAGAACTACGATTCTGGAATATGCATTAGACTGTTTGGTCGCAAACATCCACACAATAATGCATATAACCACCCACATACAATGAATCATGACTTTTTTTAATTCAACAAGATATCCTCTTCGAATTATTGACTCATAACTATTGCTAAAAAAAACAATACAGATATCTATAATCGCTATCATTACAGCCATTGTTCTATATATATCTGGTAAAAACATATTTCCATGCAAGTTATTTCGAAAAGCATATGCAATTAAAAAGCTTATCTCCAAAGACAGGATATCAATCAACATAAAATCAAGATGTTTTATCCAACCTTTTACGATTTCCCTGTACATTTCCAAACCTTCTTATGTCTAAATTTTTATTATTTATCATTTATTATTACTTTTATCTTATCGCTTATTGCATCATCCACCGCTTCATCCGGCCACATCACATACAAAAGCTGAGATCCGGATGAAAAGCACATCTGATTATCCCCGGTACCTGTTGCCGCCTGGGATTCTATCGTCCAGTTCGCCCCATCGGACAGCTGCATATTAATAAGCTTTGCCATCTCTTCCTGTGTCATATTCGTTTCTACACTGTCACCGACATTGGCGATGAGTTCACCGGCTTTTGTTAATATTGCCGGAGACATGACTTTCTGCAGGATTGCCGTAAGCACGGCTTCCTGATTTTTTCCCCTCTGGTTATCCCCGTCTTCAAAGCTGTATCTTTCTCTGGAGAATCCAAGTGCCGTTTCTCCGTCCATGTGATTCATTCCCTGTTGAATCTGATATTTTCCATGCGTTGTTGTAAATGCATACTCCGAATTGACATCAATACCACCGAGGGTATCCACTATTTTGATCAACGACGTAAAATTAACTCTGGCATAGTAACTGATGTCTATATCGTATAGATTTTCCAGTGTAGCCATGGAAGCATCCACACCATAGATACCGGCATGAGTCAGCTTATCTCTTGCTTCTCCTGAGACATTTGGAATGGTAACGTAATAATCTCTCGGTGTTGTTGTAAGGAGAATTTTCTTGGTATTTGGATTCACTGTCATGATAATATTGACATCGCTTCGACTGTTTGTCGTGATCGGCCCGGACACATCGATACCACTGATATATACGTTAAAAGGTGCTTCTACAGATACTTCTTCCTGTTCAATCTCCGTATCGATTCCGTACTGATACAGGATCCGTACCTGATCCGAATAATCTTGTATCGATTCTTCAATAATTCCTGTAAAGGCTTCATTGTAGATTGCCGCTTCTATCTTTCCGCTAAGCAATGCTTCTGCCTCTTCGGTAACGTTGTTGTATTCTTCCGGCTGGATTTCACGTCCGACATTCTGTTCAATGTCTTTTAACATCAACGTATTATTTTCCTGATCCACCGATGTCTGTAAGCCGAATCGATAATTGCGTGCATCCATCAGGTTTTCTGCCTGGTCTTCTTTTTTTACGACTACGATCATATTATCGGTCTTGTAAGTAGCGCCTCCTACATCTTCCATCATGGCAGTTGCTTTCAGAAGATACAGAATTGCAATTCCCATAATGACACTGATCACGAGACTCAGAATAATCCCCGTTATATGTGCCGCTTTCGGCCGCAGAAACTGCAGATCAAAGGTGATTACAAACAACATCAGCAACATAAGTCCGGTGACAGCCAGGTAAAGATCAGGAACCATGCCGCTGTTCCAGAGCATCGCAAAAAACACAACACAGAGAAGCAGCTGGAGAACCGGCATAATCTTGCCTGCGACTGGATGATTTAGTTTTTCATAACGATGTGCTTTCTGTTGATGACGCATCTGGCTTTTTCTCCTTTGCTGTATTTCTCATGGAATTTTTATTTTCCATACTCTCCATAGTATTTTCCGTAGTATTTTCCGTAATATTTATTCTTCTTCATATCTACTTTATTCAATACGACACCAAGGATCGGGCATCCCGCCTTTTCCAGCTGTTCTTTTACGGCTTTTCCGAATTTTCGGCTGATTGCATTAGCCGAAATAACCAAAACGGAAGCGTCACAGTTTTTGGCAATCACAGCTGCATCGATCACGCTTCCAAGCGGAGGTGCATCTATGATCACATAGTCATAGGCTTTTCTGGCACCCTCAAGCAATGCTTCCAGTCTTCTCGTCCCAAGAAGTTCTGCCGGATTGGGCGGCACAACTCCTGCAAAGATCATGTACAATCCGTCTTGCTGTGTTTTCACAATGACATCTTTTACTTCTACAAGCCCGGACAGAAAATGGCTCAGACCTTTGATTTCTCCATACACACGATGCCGTCCGATTAAAACAGATTTGCGGAGATCCCCATCGATAAACAGTACTTTTTTTCCGGCCTCTGCAAATGACAGTGCAAGAGAGAGGGACACAGTACTCTTTCCTTCATTAGGGGTACAGCTGGTGAACATGATCACTCGTTTATCGGAACCAGAGAACTCGATATTGGTTCGCAGTGTCTTGTAGGCCTCATTGCTCCGGTAATCCTGTTCTATATTTCTCAATGTCACTTCCTGCATTTCTCTATTCTCCTATCTTCTTGCGCTTTTCATGGTTTTTTTTGATGGTCCGCTGCTTTTTTTGACTTTTTTGATCTTCCCCTGAACCGGAATGGAGGTCAGTACATTTAATCCCAGATACTGTTCCACATCATCCGGGGTCTTGATCGAATCATCCCGGATGAAGCCCCATAAAAAGATTGCAAATGCCAGAAATACACCGAATGCTCCTCCAAGGATCATATTTTTCTTTAGATTAGGCGAAGATGGTTTTGTCGGAAGATTTCCATCTTCAATCGTCTCTACCGATTCCACATGCATGATTTTGGTAATCTGATTACTTACCGTTTCGCGCAGTGCATCCGCTATTTCTTTTGCTTCTTTCGGGTTGGCATTTTCTACACTGATACTGAGAATACGTGTATCTGTCGGTGTTTCTACATTGATATTGTTCGCCAGTTCATCGGTACTCATATCCAGATTCAGTACAGATATTACTTTTTCCAGAACCGGACGGCTTTTCACCAGTTCCGCATAATCTTTGGTGAGCTGTGTTCCCGTCTGAAGATCACTGTAGGTTACCCCTGAAGAACTATCCTGCTTGGATAATACATACATCTTGGTAACCGAGGTATACATTGGTGTAATCAGATATTTTGTTCCGGCAAATGCTAATAAAGCTATCAGGATCCCTGAAAGCAATATGAGGTGAATTTTTGATTTCAGTGCAAGTAATAACTCCGCCAGATCAATTACAATTTCGTCATCATTTATCCCATTGTTCATCATGTTATTTTGATTCATCTTTTCTAACTTTTTTCAACATTTCCTTGGCATTGCTGAAAAATATCCTCCTCATATATTCTTCTCCATAATTTTTCGCAACATATGCTGCCGCTTTTCTCATATACGGAGCCCGATTCTTTGCATTATGTGCATCCGTACCGACACAGTATACAAGTTCCTCATCCATAAGCCATTTTACGTATTTTCGAATCCTTCTGTTTCCGATGATACTGTCTGCATTGACCTGGAGGTAAATTCCCATTGCATACAGTTCCTTTGCATATTCCGGATGGTCAATCATACAAATATAACGTTCTACATGTGCAAGAATCACCTGATATCCGCCAAATCGAACCTGCTGAAGTCCCTGTTTGATATAATCAAAAGAATCAGAAGGCGAAAATTCAAGTAAAACAATATCTCTGCGATTCATGGTCAGGATTTGTTTTGCTTTTATCTTGTCTGTAACATCCTGTCCAAAATAAATCTCTGATCCTAGATAAATACGAAATTTTTCATCAATTGCATGTGCAGCATCCCGTAAAAGAACTGCCTGTCTTCTTAGAATCTCCGGACATTCCTGTCCCCGCACTGGATGGTGATGGGGTGTGGCAATGATGCATCGGATTCCTTCACTGTATGCAATTTTTAACATTTTCATCATTTCTTTAGAATCTTTCGCTCCATCGTCCACTCCTGACAATATATGGCAATGCATGTCAATAAAACCATCCAATTATCTGCACCTCAATACATTAACTTTCCTTTTACGCAAATATAAATTAAAATTTTTAAATAAAACTACC
>NZ_JAFBIZ010000156.1 GCF_021531995.1 Faecalicatena contorta | reverse complement strand
ATATATCGAGAGCTTCAAAATGTCATTTGAGATATAAGCTAATAGATATAATAATGATACAAAACTCACAAACCAGTCAGATAATGACTGGTTTTTCTTCTGTTTATCAGAATATAATGCTATAATATTTTCTTATTCCGATATTAGAAAAACTTGTTTGTAATTATTATAAAACAGAGATAAAATTTGTCATAGGGAATGCTGATAACAGAAGGAGGTGTAAAAAATGGAAAGAAAAAATATGTGGAAGCAGTATACAGATGCACAATATCTGGAAGTTGAGCAATTGAGTGAAAGGTATAAAGAATGTCTGAATGCCGGAAAGACAGAAAGAGAGTGTGTTGTACTTGGAATTGAGATGGCGAAAAAGGCAGGGTATCGTAATCTCAATGAATGTATAAAAGAAGATACTCATCTGAAAGCAGGAGATAAAGTATATGCCGAATGTATGGGAAAAGCACTCATTTTATTTCAGATGGGAACAGAACCGCTGGAGAATGGAATGAATATTCTGGGGGCGCATGTTGATTCTCCAAGACTGGATATTAAGCAGAATCCATTGTATGAAGACAGTGATATGGCATTTCTTGATACCCATTATTATGGTGGAATTAAGAAATATCAGTGGGTTACAATCCCGCTTGCGCTTCATGGAACAGTTGCAAAGAAAGACGGGTCAAGTGTGAATGTTGTTATCGGTGAAAACGAAAACGATCCTGTATTAGTAATCTCGGATCTTTTGATTCATATTGCCCAGGAGCAGATGGAGAAAAAAGCGAACATAGTGATCGAGGGTGAAAAGCTGGATGTTCTTGTCGGGACAAAGCCACTTACAGAGACAGAAGAAGATAACGATCTGGTAAAGGCATCCATTCTGAAGTATTTAAAAGACAATTATGATATGGAAGAAGAGGATTTTCTGTCTGCAGAGTTTGAAATCGTGCCTGCGGGGAAGGCAAGAGACTGTGGACTTGACAGAAGTATGATTATCGGATACGGGCAGGATGACAGAGTGTGTGCATTTACTTCAATCTTTGCAATGCTGGAAACAGAAAATCCGAAACGTACAAGTTGCTGTATTCTGGTTGACAAAGAGGAGATTGGAAGTGTTGGTGCGACAGGTATGCACTCCAGATTCTTTGAAGATACAGTGGCAGAGATCGCAGCCCTTTCTGGTGGTATGGAGGGATTAACCGTAAGACGTGCGATACATAATTCTTATATGCTGTCTTCTGATGTAAGCTCAGCATATGATCCACTTTATGCTGACGCATTTGAGAAGAAGAATACAGCATTTTTCGGCAGAGGTCTGGTTTTAAATAAATATACCGGAAGCCGTGGAAAGAATAATACCAATGATGCCAGTGCAGAGTATATAGCAAAGTTACGCAAGGTTATGGATGAGAATGAAGTAGGATTTCAGACAGCTGAGATGGGAAGAGTCGATCTTGGGGGAAGCGGAACCATCGCATATATTATGGCTAACTACGGTATGAATGTAATCGACAGTGGCGTGGCTGTATTGTCTATGCATGCGCCACACGAAGTAACAAGCAAATCTGATATCTATGAGGTATACAGAGGCTATAAAGCATTTTTAAAAGACATGAAATAATAAGGAAGAGAGGTTTTTAGTAACATGGAAACAAAGAAAAAAGGGTACCCGAAAGCGTTTTGGGCGTGCGCCTGCACAGAGATTTTCGAGCGTCTTTCCTATTATCTGGGACGTTCACTGATTTTGATCTTCGTAACAGCAACTGTAGCAACAGGAGGTCTGGGACTTTCTGATACAGTAGCAGCAAATATGCAGTCAAACCTGACAGCATTTTCTTACCTGCTTCCACTTTTGGGAGGAGTTGTCGTAGACAAATATATAGGTGCAAAATATACGACACCAATTGGTATGGTGATCGCAGGTGTCGGTTACTTCATGGGTTCCGTTGCAACCAGCAAAACAGGCGTATATCTGATGATCTTCTTTGTCAGCGCAGGGCTTGCTCTTTTCAAAAATGGACCGATTATCGGACGTGTTATTACAGATAAATCACAGATGGACTCTGCATTTTCTATCCGTTATTCTCTGGTAAATGTAGGCGCATTTATTGGAACATTTGCAGTTGGTATCTTATATAAAGACGTATTTGCAAAAGATGGTGTATTAGGTTTCGTTCCATGTTTCAGACTTGCAGCATTGATCATGGTATTGGGTGCACTCTGGTATGTATTTGTATGCTGGAGATTTTTAGGCGATACAGCAGCACTGCCATTCAAAAAGACTATGACTGCTGAAGAAATCGAAGCAGAAAAAGCAAGAAAAGCTTCTGAAAAAGAAGCAAAACAGCCAATGACAACTGTAGAAAAGAAGAGAATCGGTGCTATTGTTGTCGCATCTATCTTCTCAATTATTTTCTGGATTTTCTGGTATCTTGGATATCTGCCGGTATACTACTACTGGGCAGAAAATGCAAACTGGGCGATTGGAGGATACGAAGTACCGGCAACTTGGTTTGATGCAGCAAACTCTATGTTCTGTGTAATCTTAGGACCAGTTGTTGCTTCATTATGGAAGAAACTTGCAGCAAGACCACAGGGGGATATGAGTATTTTCAGAAAAACAGCCCTGGGTATCACAACAATCGGTTTAGGTTATCTTTTCTATATTCTTATGGATATTGTTCGTGGAGATGGAAAAGTCAGTGTAATCTGGCTTCTTGGATTTGCATTCCTTCTGACACTTGGTGAAATGTTCTTCTCACCACTGGGACATGCATTTATCAGTAAATATTCTCCAAGCCGTTATCTGGCAGTTATGATGTCAGTATGGGGATTTGCAACATTTATTGCTGCAAAATCTTATGGATACGTATACGGATTGTTATTTGGCGGTAATCTGGAATTCAGAGTTGGATGTGAAATCGTTGCAGGAATTGCATTAGTTTCTGCTGTCATCATGGTTGCCTTGGATAAGAAATTATCTGCATTGGTAGACTAATGAAACAGATGTACAGGATGCAGAAGCTTCCTGTACATCATTTTTAATAAATGAATTGGAGAGAGGTAAAATGAACATTCGTGAAAGACTTTCAAAGCTTCGTGAGCTGATGGCCGAAAAAGAAATTGATATGTATATTATTCCAACAGCTGATTTTCATCAGAGTGAATATGTAGGGGAATACTTTAAAGCGAGAAAATTCATGACCGGATTTTCCGGTTCTGCAGGAACTGCTGTTGTGACAAAAGAAAAAGCATATTTATGGACAGATGGAAGATATTTTATTCAGGCAGCAAAGCAGATTGAGGGAACAACTGTAGAGCTGATGAAGATGAGAGAGCCGGGTGTTCCGACAATTGAAGAATATCTGCGCGAGAACCTTCCGGAAAATGGAACGATCGGTTTTGACGGACGAGTGGTATCCATGGGTGAAGGAATGGAATATGAAAAGATTGTCGCAGAAAAAGGCGGGCAGATTGTATATGAATATGATCTGGTTGATACTTTTTGGGAAGAGCGTCCAAAAATGTCTGAAGAGCCGGCGTTTGCACTTGATATTCAATATGCAGGAGAGTCAACGAAAGACAAGCTTTCCAGGATCCGCGAGTTTATGAAAGCGCATGGAGCGACAGCTCATGTACTTACGACTCTGGATGATATATGCTGGACTTTAAATATGCGTGGAAATGATATTGATTTCTTCCCGATGGTTTTATGCTATGCCATGATTAAAATGGACGGCGTGGATCTCTATATAGATGAAAGAAAGCTCGGAACTGAGATGAAGGAGAGCTTTGCAAAAGACGGTATTTCCATTCATGCGTACAACGATATCTATGAAAATATGAAAAAAATTGCCGGTGAAGAAGTACTTCTTCTGGATGAAGCAAAGATTAATTATGCGATCTATAGAAATATTCCGGAAGAGGTAAAGACGGTAGAAGCACGTAATCCGGAGATCTTATTTAAGGCTGTTAAGAATGATGTTGAGATCGAAAATATCAGAAAAGCGCAGTTAAAAGACAGTGTAGCGCACATCAGATTCATGAAATGGCTGAAAGAAAATATAGGAAAAATCAGAATTACAGAGATGACTGCTTCTGAGAAACTGGATGAGTTCCGTATAGAGATGGGGAATTTTATCCGTCCAAGCTTTGAACCGATCTCTGCATATGGTGAGCATGCAGCACTCTGTCATTATACTTCTTCAGAGGAAACGGACGTAGAGCTGAAAGAAGGATCCGTATTCCTGACAGATACAGGAGCAGGCTTCTATGAAGGATCTACAGACGTAACAAGAACATATGCACTTGGAGAGATTCCTGCTGTTATGAAGGAGCACTTTACTCTGGTTGCAATCAGTAATCTTCAGCTTGCAAGTGCAAAATTCTTAAAAGGATGTAATGGAATGAATCTGGACATCCTCGCCAGAAAACCGTTCTGGGACAGAGGACTTAACTTTAATCACGGAACCGGCCATGGAGTCGGATATCTTCTGAATATCCATGAAGGACCGACCAACTTCCGCTGGCAGTACCGTGTGAAAGATACCCATCCGTTTGAGGAAGGAATTATACTGACAGATGAGCCGGGAATCTATTTTGAAGGATCCCACGGAGTTCGTCTTGAGAATGAGCTTCTTGTAAAAGCATGGAAGAAGAATGAATATGGTGAATTCCTGTGCTTTGTGATTATTCCGGGCGATTAGCCCATGCGCTGAAGCGCGTTCAGCGCATGGGTATCGCCGTTTAGCAAAGGCTGGTCGCAGTTCAGCCCAGGTCATCAAGCATGTGATAAATGCTGCCGCATATTAAC
>NZ_JAFBIZ010000155.1 GCF_021531995.1 Faecalicatena contorta | reverse complement strand
ATTATGTACTGTACTATATTCTCAATTATATCTTCACAAGTGCATCTTGTCAACCAATTAACGATATGATAAAGTAAAATACAGAAAGAAGAGGTGCACAAAATAATGGATACACAAAAAAAGAACGCAAAAGATAAAATAATCGAAGTTGCTTGGAAATTATTTCTAGAAAAAGGATATGAAGAGACAACTTTAAACGACATTCTCAAAGAATCAGAAACTTCACGCAGCGGATTTTATCATCATTTCCATGCAAAAGAAGATTTGCTTTTCCGAATGGCATCATTCTTTGATTCCAATTACTCTGAGTGGCTGGAGACCATTGATGCTGACATGGGTGCTGCTGACAAATTACTGGCATTTGATAAATATACTTCAAGATTACTCGAAGATTCTCCATACCGCAGTTTTTTACCACAATTGTACGGATATGAGGTGATGAGTTCCAATGAACGCTTTATTCTCAGTGAAAATCGTCCATACTATCAGGTTATATTATCTCTGTTTCAGGAGGGGCAGAAAGACGGAACCATATCATCCGAACGTTCCGCCAATGATTACACACATACCTATGCACGAATCCAGCGTGGTGTTGTCTATTGCTGGCTTCTGGAACGCTGTTCGTACTCGTTATCAGATGAATCACAGAATCTGATAAAACTATTTATTAATTCTCTCAAAATCCCCCAATAAGCCTAAAAAGCCGTTGTCTGTGTTTCTACATTTCCAGGATCACAGGCAACGGCTTTCTTACATTTCACAATGAATGAACTCCAACTCACAATCTTTTCTCTATTTCTTTTTATAAATATGGTAAAACTCTTCTATCTGTTTATCCAGTACCCGCAAAGCTTCTTCCACATCACTTTCTTCCTGATATTTGCTGAGCAGAAAGTAAATGGGTGCATAAAAGTTTACAGCAACCACTTCCGGATCCGCCTCCCGGAATGCTCCCTGACGGATCATCTCGGCGAACAGCTCTGTCTGATACTGAATACTCTGTTCAAAAAAGATGCTTCTGTATATATGATAGATTTCCCGGTTCTGATATTGTTCCATCTGAGACAGACGCCAGAAGCGGGACATGAATTCATCTTTCAGATAAAACAGAAATGCCTTGCGGCTGATTCTCTGTAATTCCTGTAAAGAAAGATCTCTGTATGCTGCCATCACAGAATCTTCGTCGATATTCTGCGGAATCCCAAGCGTTCCTGACAATTCTTCCATACGGCGTTTCATCTGGTCCACGATTGCATCCAGAATCTCCTGTTTGCTTTTAAAATGTTTATAGATGGAACTGTCCTTGATGCCCACTGCATCTGCGATATTTTTCACAGTGGTTCCCTTAAATCCCTGTACAGAAAACAGAGTCAATGCTTCATCCACGATTCTTTCTTTGGTAGTCATTCCTTAAGCACCTCCCAGCAGACGTTTTACTTCTTCTTCCTGTTCAAACAACACGCAGCCTCCGATATGCTCCCGTTCCAGATGCCCCTCCTCCCGGAGCCTTACAAATAACGGAGAATTCAGTGACTCCTTCAAAGATATCATTTTCAAACTGGTATCGGAATACGGCGAAAACGGGCAGGGTTCTGCTCCACCGGCTGCATTAATGTGAAAGAATCCTCTTCCTGTGTCCTTCGAATCTCCCTCGCCCGCCTGCTGTCCTTTGCATACTGCATCATAAAGATACTTTCCTTCGGATTCTGCAGTGAAGCCTTCAGAATCCCCTTTATAATTCGCTCCACACCGTGACTTAGATATTCTTCAAGATTCCATTCTGACATATTGTATCTTCCTTCATTATTCTCCTTTCAAAAAGGAAAAGCTAGTGATTACTAGCCCCATTATAAGGCTAGTAATCACTAGCTGTCAATACGAAATGTTATACAGAAGAAAAACATCACTCGATAGAAAAGTTTTTCTGTTTTCTCCTATATTACTTCTGTACAATATTAATGATCTTCTTCGGAACATAGATCTCTTTTACGATCGTTCCTGTCAGCTTATCTGCGATTGCGGCTTTTCCGGCTGCAATTGCATCTTCTTTGGAGATATCTGCTGAGATGGAGATGACAGCTTTTGTCTTGCCATTAATCTGTACCGGCACCTCGATCTCATCATCTTTCATAGCTTCTTCATCATAGGTCGGCCATCCGGCTTCAAATACACTGCCTTCATGTCCTAACTGCTCCCAGATCTCCTCGGCAATATGTGGTGCAAACGGAGACAAAAGCACTGCCATGGTAGAAAGTGTCTCTTTATCGATGCCACCTTCTTTTTTAGCGATCTCGATCAGTTTGTTGTTATGCTCCATGAATCCGGAGATTGCAGTATTCAGGCTGAAGCTTTCCAGACGTTTGGTAATATCACATACCAGTCTATGGCGTTCTTTGATCATCTCTTTGGTCGGCTGAATATCTGCATCCTTGCTGTCCATCACCAGATTCCATACACGCTTCAGGAAGCGGTTTACACCGTCGATTCCACGGTCATCCCACTCTGCATCCAGTTCCGGTGGTCCTACGAACAGCTCATACATTCTCAGGGAATCACAACCGTAATCTCTGACAAGATCATCCGGAGATACGACATTTCCTTTGGATTTACTCATCTTAATACCGTTCTTACCGGTGATCATTCCCTGATTGAACAGTTTCTGGAACGGTTCATCAAAGTCTACCACACCGATATCATATAAGAACTTCGTGTAGAAACGGGAATACAGAAGGTGAAGTACAGCATGCTCTACACCACCGATATACATATCTACCGGAAGCATCTCATCTGCTTTTTCTCTGGACACCAGTTCTTTATCATTGTGATTGTCTACATAGCGAAGGAAATACCAGGAAGATCCCGCCCACTGCGGCATGGTATTGGTCTCTCGTTTTGCAGGTTTTCCACATACAGGACAGGTACAGTTTACCCATTCTTCAATGCCCGCAAGTGGTGATTCTCCTGTTCCTGTCGGCTCATAAGATTCTACCTCCGGCAGACGAAGCGGTAATTCTTCCTCCGGTACCGGTACGCATCCACAATCCGGACAATGTACGATCGGGATCGGCTCGCCCCAGTAACGCTGACGGGAGAATACCCAGTCACGCAGCTTGTAATTCACCGTTGCACGTCCGATACCACGCTCCTCGATAATGTGTGGCGCTTCTTTCTTAAGAACAGCGGACTCCATACCATTCCACTCGCCGGAATTGATCATGGTTCCGGAAGCTTCTGTATATGCTTCTGTCATATGTTCGATTTCTTTTCCGTCTTTTGCGATAACCTGAATGATCGGAATACCAAACTTGGTTGCGAACTCGAAGTCACGGTCATCATGTGCAGGTACACACATGATTGCTCCTGTACCATAATCAGCAAGTACATAATCAGACAGCCAGATCGGTGTCTTTTCTCCATTTAACGGATTGATCGCATAACTTCCGGTAAATACACCTGTCTTTTCCTTATCCTGCATACGATCGACATTAGACTTCATGGAAGCTTCAAAAATATACTTTTCTACAGCATCTCTTGTCTCATCTGTTGCAAGACTCTTCGCAAGTTCGTGCTCCGGTGCAAGGACCATAAATGTCGCACCATACAGTGTATCCGGTCTTGTTGTATATACCGTAATCTTCTCTTCTCTTCCTTCTACAGGGAAATCAACCTCTGCACCATAGGATTTTCCGATCCAGTCAGCCTGCATCTTTTTCACCTTTTCCGGCCAGTCCAGTTTATCCAGATCATTTAAAAGTCTGTCCGCATATTTGGTAATGCGAAGCATCCACTGACGCAGATTCTTCTTGGTAACCTCGGTACCGCAGCGTTCACATTTTCCATTTACAACCTCTTCATTTGCAAGACCTGTCTTACAGGACGGACACCAGTTGATCGGAAATTCTTTCTCATAAGCAAGACCTTCCTTGAACATCTTTACAAAGATCCACTGTGTCCACTTATAGAATTCCGGATCTGTCGTATTCACTTCTCTGTCCCAGTCATACAGCGCAGCGATCTCATTGATCTGACGTTTGATATTCTTAATATTCTCTTCTGTAGAGATTGCCGGATGCACCCCCATCTTAATCGCATAGTTTTCTGCCGGAAGACCGAATGCATCCCACCCCATTGGATGGATAATATAATATCCCTGCTGCAGTTTATAACGGCTCCATACATCAGAGATTACATACCCTCTCCAATGTCCTACATGAAGACCATTTCCTGATGGATATGGAAACATATCCAGACAGTAATACTTCTGTTTCTTATTGCCATTCTCATCATATTGTACGTTTACCGGGTTTTCTTCCCATTTTTCACGCCATTTTTTTTCGATTGCCTTATGATTATAAGGTGTTTTTGACATTTTTCTGTTCCTCCTGTTTTTCTTCCTGGTATATTCACACGTAACAAAAGCCTTTCCATCTCTTAAGAGACGAAAAGGCTGAATTTCCGTGGTACCACTCTTCTTCACCAACGATGTACCGTCAGTGCACTCATCTTCTCCTGTAACGGGAAGAACCCGCTTCTGCCTACGCTCTCATTCAGCAGAAGAACTCAGAGGCGAGTTGGGAGATTACGCTTGCTGCCTTGCACCGTCCGGCAGTTCTCTGAAAACGATAGGCTCTTAATACTCCTCTTCAACGTTTTTCGTTTATACATTTGCCTATATATTATAAGAAGAATGTTAAAATAAGTCAACCCCCAACCACAATTATCTTACATCATTTTCTAAAATCCGGATGCCATTTTCTGATCTTCGTATATCGTCTCAGATAGTTAAAAATATCTATTTTTTAGGTTGTTCACGAGTAATGTTTAGTGTATAATAGATATAAGC
>NZ_JAFBIZ010000154.1 GCF_021531995.1 Faecalicatena contorta | reverse complement strand
AATGAATTGAGAATTTTATTACAGGATAATCTAAATATAGAATTTATATCTGCAACGCTTAGTAATCCACGGCAGAAGGAGGGAACGGTCCGGGTGAAGGTTCGCCCGGTGCTGAAAAAAGATAAGCTGTTTTTCCAACGGGAATCTTTTCGGAATAATCAGACATTCCATCAGAATGTCGGACCGGAAGAGACCATAGAGCTTATTATGGAATATATGGAAAACATGAAGCAGATGCAGATGGAAACGAAACAAGCTTCTTTCTCGGTGCTGATCAGCAAAAAAGGAAAGGTAACCATAAAAAAACGTAAGAATCAGTGCGAAAGAAAAGAGATTGATATGAGCCATAATCGGAAGAAGAGGTACGTGCTGGAGGAAGGTGTTCCGGTTCCGTTTCTTAAGGATCTTGGTGTCATGACGGAGGAAGGGAAAGTAGTACAGTCGAAGTTTGACAAATTTCGACAGATCAATCGTTTCCTGGAGTTTATTGAAGATATTCTTCCGCAGCTTGATAAAGAAAGAGAACTGACGATTCTGGATTTCGGATGTGGAAAGTCATATCTTACATTTGCTATGTATTATTATCTTCATGAACTAAAGAAGTATGATATCAGGATTATAGGGCTGGATCTGAAGACAGATGTGATCCGGCACTGCAATGAGCTGAGTCAGAAGTACGGATATGAAAAACTGAAGTTTCTGGAAGGCAATATTGCAGATTATACCGGCGTTGACGCGGTTGATATGGTTGTTACTCTGCATGCATGTGATACGGCGACGGATTATGCACTCGCAAAAGCTGTTGGCTGGAATGCAAAGGTCATCTTATCTGTGCCTTGCTGCCAGCATGAATTGAATAGGCAGATGGAAAATGAGGTACTTGCGCCGATATTCAGGTATGGCCTGTTGAAGGAACGTATGGCTGCATTGGTAACGGACGGACTTCGGGCTCAGTATCTGGAGCGAGAGGGATATGACACACAGATTCTGGAATTTATTGACATGGAGCATACACCTAAAAATATACTGATTCGGGCAGTCAGAACCGGAAAAAATGGGGAAAATGAGGCAGCAATCCGCAGATGTGAGGAGTGCCTGCATGTGTCACCGACGCTTGGGCGTCTGTTAGATCACGAAGAGGGAGAATAGATGGAGATAAAAAAACATTTAAAAAATGCAGGAATTCTGGCGGCTGTATTTGTGGTTGCAGTGATTGCCTTCAGTTATTTCACCAATCGGGGAAATGATAATATGACGGCAGATATGGGAGCGGCGACATTTCCACAGATCACCTTTTCCAGCGGGGAATATACGGTTAATGCACTGTCCGGTTATGCCGAGGCGATGGAGATCACGTCAGTGCGCGATGTTATAACACCCGTGACAAAGGGGCGCCTGGAGGCCAATATTCTCGCATATGACAATAAGATTAACAGTATTCGTTACAGAGTATATACGCTGGATGGAGAGGAAGAACTGAAAAATGATAAGATCACAAAACCGGAAAAGAGTGTGATCCTGAACTTAGAAGAGGAAGGTCTTCTGGAAGAGGAGCGAATTCTGGAGATCAAGTTGAATATCGTGGACTCTCAGCCTGTTTATTTCTATACAAGGATCGTGGACGGTACTGGGAAAAATCTTTCCGAATGTCTGAACTATATAAGTGATTTTCATGAAAATGCACTTGATAAGGCAGAAGGGGCAGGAATCGGTACAGCAATTGAGCCAAATGAGGACGCGGACAATGCGACACTTCAGCATGTAACGATTCATTCAGATTATGATCATGTGACGTGGGGAGACTTAGAACCCCAGGTAGAGGGCGGAGAAAGATGGAACATTAAGGAGCTGAATGGCTCTTATGTGGCTGTACAGCTGGAATATCGTGTGCGTGGGAAAGGCGAGGAAAATGAAACTGATCTTTATCAGGTAAAGGAGTTTTTCAAAGTGCGTTATGCGCAGGATGCGCAAAAGATATATCTTCTGGGTTACGATCGCACAATGGATCAGATCTTTGATGCGACAAAAACTGTAGTCAGTGAAAAGGGGATTCTGCTTGGAATTGCTTCCAGAGACATCCCGTATCTGGTAAATAAAGACGGAACGATCGTGTCTTTTGTGGGAGCAGGCGAACTGTGGAATTATAACAAAGAATCTGATGAACTGTCGATGGTGTTCGGATTTGCCGATGCGGAAAATACGGATGCGAGAAGTATGGTCTCGGATCATGAGATCCGTCTTCTGAAAGTGGATGAAGACGGAAATACTGCATTTATTGTATCTGGATATATGAATCGTGGTGAACATGAAGGAGAAGTCGGAGTTGCCGTATATTATTATGATATTGCAAAAAATTCGGTAGAAGAGAAGGCATTTATATCCAGCAAAGATTCGTATGCAAATGTAATCCAGGAGCTTGGAAGAAGTACTTATTATGATGAAGAAAGAAATGTTCTTTATTTTGTATCTGAAGGGACTATGTATCAGTATGATGTTAAAATGGAAGAGACTGAGATTCTGACAGAAGGATTGACGGAGGAACAGTATGTGATATCAGATGATGGAAAGGTAATCGCCTACCAGACAGATGGAGATCTGGAAAATGCGTCTGAAGTAATTGTACTGAACTTTGATACAGGAAAACAGCGGTCTGTAACCTGTGAAAAGGGTGAAACAATTCGTCCGCTGGGCTTTGTAAGGACTGATTTTGTCTATGGAATTGCCAAAACTGACGATACAGGCACGACGATCAGCGGGGAGACAACGATTCCGATGTATAAGCTTGAGATCCAGAGTCAGAAGGGAGAGGTCATAAAAGAGTATCAGTCTGATGGAATCTATATTCTGGACGCGTTATTTGAGGAAGATATGATCACGCTTGAACGCGCATCCAAAGACGGATCAATATATGTAAAAACCGCACCGGATTATATTACGAACAACGAGGAAAAAACCAAGAGTAACATAGTACTGGAGACATACTCTACAGACTTGAAACAGCGCCAGATCAGGCTTACTTACAATGAGGGAATCTCAGACAAAGAACCCAAGGTGCTCAAGCCCAAACAGATCCTGTTTGAACAGCCAAAGCGAGTTGTACTTGAGCAAACGAAGAATACAGAAAAATATTATGTATATGGAAATGGTGAACTGCAAGGAATCTATACAAATGCAGGAGAGGCAGTAAGAGCTGCAGACAGCTTCAGCGGAGTGGTTGTTGCATCCGATCAGTCCTATATATGGGAACGCAGCAATCGGGATATCCAATACTCCATAGAAGGAAAATCGGAGATTATCGAGGCGATTCAAAATCGTCTGAAGGCAAATGAAGCACCTGCTGATATTATGAAAGATATCAATGGAAGCACATTTCTTGAACTGACCGGATGTACGACAGAGGAACTGCTGTATATCATCAATCAGGACAGACCGATCATTGCAATGCTTGATAGCAGACAGGCTGTGATTCTGGTCGGATACAGTGATACAACTGTATCTTATATTGACGTGGCAAGCGGAGAAAGAAGGAGTGCATCTTATGAGCAGATGGATCAGATGACTCGGGGAAGTGGAAATACATTTATTGGATAAAAATGGCTGCCTTTATGGCAGCCATTTTTGTCGTCAATATCTGAAAAAGAATTAAAATGCATTTTTTCCACTTGCTGGTTTGAATACAACATTTCTGTATTTCTTCAGTGCATAATACAGGATCATGCCAAGTACACCACAGGACAGAATTTCACCGATACCAACCGTCAGCATCATAAATGGAATCGGCAGTGCTACTCCATAACCGTAGCGAAGTACGAACGGAACGATGATTGTATTGGCAAGAATCGGTGGCAACGGTGCAAGAAACGGGTTCTTGGCGCGGAGCTGATATGTGAAAAATGCTCCAATTAAAGTTGCGATGCTTCCGAAGATGATATCCGGAAGAATTGCACCACCCAGGATATTGCCAATCAGACATCCTACAAATAGTCCTGGAATAGCGGCCGGAGTAAATACCGGAAGAATGGTGAGTGCTTCAGAGATACGAACCTGAATCTCTCCAAAAGAAAATGGTGCAAATACGTAGGTAAGCACCACGTAGATAGCAGCGATCATGGCTGCCTGGGTCATGAAAGTAATGTTTTTGTTTTTCATTTTTTTCTCCTTTAGTTTTGTTTTACGTGTGGAAGGTCTCGAACACACGATTCATTTAACGCCGGGAATCGGCGGCAAGCCCGATAGACCTTGGTTTTAAAGGGGCTTTGCAACGATTAGGAGTATAACACAGGTGACAGAGAAAAGCAAGCTGTACCCACAATTTACCCACAATGAAAAAAGTATAGATATTTTGAGAGGGGCAATCTAGATCACAAGAAGTGAGATTAGGAAAGCCCCCCATTGTAAAAAATAGAAAACTCTGCAGGAAGTGAGGACCGGTGTACAACCAATCCTAGAGAGTTTTTTGATTTGTTACGCGTGAGAGGTCTGTATTGAAAAAGTAGAGCATAGAAGAAACCACCAGTCAGTAATGGCTGGCGGTATTGCTTTGTGGTTACGAGAGAGGTTATGATTCTAATCCTTTTTTATAAATTTCCACAAGTCGTTTTTCTAAATCTTTCATATCTTCAATACGTTGGCTGATGATTTTATTATATTCATCTGTGCTCAGAAATTCGGTTTTTTCACGGGCGCTTCTTAAGTCTGAATATCCAAGTAAAAAGTTATTAATTTTTATATTTTCGCCTATAGAATTTCCATACTGGAGAGCATGGATTTTATCTTGGTTCGTAGGTAGTTTTTCCCACATTGGGAATGAAATATGAATATATTCATTTTCTTTCTGTTCAGCCTCGTACATTCTACCGGAAGGATCTATATCATAACAGGTGTCTATAACTGTGGATTTAGTCAATTGTACACTTGGAAAAGATTCGCAAATAGAAACAAGCGCTTTACATGCGTCCGATGGGGCAAGAGAATCGTCAATAATTTTGTTGTTGGTTTTTCCGACAAGCCAGTCTATGCTGACGCCGTAATGATCCGCGAGATTATATAGAACATCTGCTGTAGGAATGTTTGTAAAGTTGGGATTCAAATATTTTGACATAGTTCCAGGAGAGACTCCGGCTGATTCTGCTAATTCTTTGTTATTGTCTAATTGTAAACATCTTTCTC
>NZ_JAFBIZ010000153.1 GCF_021531995.1 Faecalicatena contorta | reverse complement strand
CACAACTAAGTAAAAGTCAGCCGCCCGTTTTCGGGCGGCGAATCCACCATTATCTATGACAGGCAGTTAAGCAATCTGATGACAATTCGTGTGAGCAGTCTGGTGACAGCTCATGAAATCATTAACACCAGATGGATGGTGCGAAATATAATTTTCTGGATGATTATACTTGTAGTAAAAGTAACGAGTGAAGTAGATAGGTGACGGGTATGGTAGTAATAGATAAATTTCTAGAACAGCACAGTCTTACAGAGGAAGAGTATATTAAGCTACTTGAATATTGGAACGATGAAGTAGTATTTGCTAGGCTTAAAGATGAAGCGGTCCAGATTAGAAAAACATATTATGGAAATAAGGTACATACCAGAGGGGTGATAGAATTTACCAATTACTGTAGGAATAACTGCTACTATTGTGGTATTCGGAGAGATAATTGTAATATCATACGGTATCGCCTTACTAAGGAAGAGATTCTTGCATGCTGTCAGAGCGGTTATGCTCTCGGGTATCGCACGTTTGTATTGCAGGGCGGAGAAGATCCGTGGTATAAAGATGCGTATATAGTAGAAATTATTCAAGATATTAAAAAACAATTTCCAGAATGTGCTGTTACTTTATCTATCGGAGAAAAATCATATGAGAGTTATCGAAAATTTCGTCATGCAGGAGCAGATCGATATCTGCTACGGCATGAGACAGCGGATAAAGAATTGTATCATTTACTGCATCCTACATCCATGAGCAATAAGAATAGAAAACAATGCCTATATAATTTGAAAGAACTTGGATATCAGGTAGGAGCTGGTTTTATGGTGGGAATTCCAGGACAGACAATGTCTCACCTTGCAAAAGATTTGGTGTTTTTGCAGGAACTTCATCCCGAAATGGTGGGGATTGGTCCATTTATTCCTCATCATGATACAATATATGATAGCGAAACAGTAGGAAGCTTCCAAATGACGTAAGCGATGAATAATACACCGCCTACCATACTTCTAAATCTAATAAAAGCAGTAAACGACTACCGTTTACTATCAATTCCTCTGCTACGCATTCGGCAGGGGAATTCTATTTTCCGGAACATTAGATTCCACATCAATTAGCCCTGAACATTGTTCCTTTATAAATTTACTCCATGGCATCAGCTGCTCTATACCTGCGGACGAATTCAAGTAATCCGGTATATACAGAAGTACCGTATAAAGGTATTGGAAAATATTCAGATTGTTTGCTTTTGCTGTTTCTACGATGCTGTACATCACCGCACTTGCTCCGGCTCCGGCCTCTGATGTGTGGAACAAGAAAGCTTTCCGTCCAACTGCATAGCTTTTGGCTTTTCGCTCAGCTCGATTGTTCGAGATCTCACATCGACCATCCAACAGATAATTCATCAGCGTCTCGTGGTGGTTTTGGGCATAGACCACCGCTTTCCCAAGCTTGCTTCCGCCAGTTGGATGAAGGGTATCCAGCCAGTTCCAGAACTGATCCCATACAGGTTGTTCCAAAACTGTTCTTTGTTGTTTTCGTTCTTCGGGATCCAAATCCTTCAGTGTGCGATCCAGATAGAAGAGTTTATTGCAATACAGCAGTCCGATTTCTGCAGGAAGCAACTGTTTTGCTTCTTCTTCATCTGGAAGATTGATATCCTCAATTACCACATCGGAGTTGATATCCAAAAGTTTCAGCCTTTTACGCATGGCTGCCGGAACTGCCTCGAAGAACTTTCGTCTTGCATGTGCAAGACAGCATACCAGTATGACATCTTCCAGTTTGTTATAACCCTGGTATCCGTCACACTGTACCAGTCCATGAAATCCCTCCAGAAAGTTTTGTACACAGGATCCTTTGCGGCTTGGCTGGTAATCATAGAGGACGATTGGTATGAGACCATCGTTTCCGGTTGTATATAACCACATATAGGATGTCTGTTCTGCGGCGCGTCCCTTTTCGCGCAAAACCTGACAGGTAGTCTCGTCTGCATGCACCAGATCACGTTTTAAGAGTTCTTCATGCAAACGATCATAAATCGGATAAAAATAGTGCTCAGCAACATAAATAATCCAGTTTGCCATAGTTTCTCTTGGCAATGTAAATCCCAACTGCTGCATCAAAAACTCCTGCCGGTAATAAGGCATAGCCAAACCTATCTTTTCCATTGCAACATATGAGACTATGGATGGAGAAGCCGGGCTGTGCGGAATTAAGGCAGTAGGTGTTTTGGATTCTGCGAATGTTCCATCACCATCTTTTTTGCATTCCGGGCACTGCCATTTTTCCTGGTAATAATGAATTCGTTCCACTTTCGCAGGTGTGATCCGGAGTTCTTCCCGGACAAAGGTTTCGGTTACATACTCCATCAGGGAATTACAGTATGGACAATGCTTATCTTCTTCCGATAGAGGGATTACCTCTTTGCGAATTGGAAGATTTCCATACTGGTCTTCACGTGTGGCTTTTGCTTTACGTGTTGTTCTTTTATGACTTTTTACAGTTGTTGTCACTGTTTCTTCTGGTTTTTCATCTTGTTTTGTTTTCTCACTACTCGTACCAAAGAGCCTTCGCTGGAATTCATTGAGTGTTTCCTGAAGACCGACAATCGTTACTTTTAGATCTTTGATTGTTTCTTTCAGATCAGTGATCGTTTCATCTTTTTCATTTAATCGCTCAGAAAGCATCTGGATCATAAGATCTTTTTGTTCCAACTGATTGCGAAACAGTATGTTCTGTCCCTCTGGATCCATCGTGAATTCCTCCCTCTTTTTAGATACATTTATTGTACTAAAAGGGCGAAATTATCGCAAATGCCACGCAAAAACGGACTGGCATTATGACGAATCAAAAGTATCCTTTTTTTCTTCAAAAATCAGCCCGTTTTGGAGTTTTTCTGTGAAGTTATACACATCATTATGAGGTTGTGCATAACTATCCACGAACAACTTTTCCCATGATCTCACATTTGTGGATATCTTCCGGCGAGAACCAGTTTGGGCTGTAGAAAAATTTTTCAAAATCTACATATTGTACAAATCAAAAATCTTTGCCTTTCACAGGCTGTATTGCTTTCGGCTGATCAATAGAAAGTCCTTCCATCAGCCAGCGGAATTCCTGTCTGGTCAAAGGTCTGACTTCCGAAGCATTGCGGGGCCACTGGAACTTTCCATTATCCAGACGCTTCTGCAGGAGCACGAATCCATCCCGGTCGAAGTAGAGTGCTTTCATCGTGTTCTTTTTACGCCCACAGAACAGAAAGACTGCATTGGAGAAAGGGTCCATCTGAAAGTTATCCCGAATGATTGCCATGAGTCCATCGAAAGATTTCCTCATATCAGTTCGGCCACATACCAAATAGATTTTCTGTACTCTGGACAGATCACCAATCAAAGTTCCCGCAGAGCGGATATTGTATGATAAATCACGTCCCTGCCGGCATTATTATTGATTACAACTTTACAGCCATTGATCATAATCGTCAGTGCTTCACCCGATGATGTAACATCTGTTGGCAACTGTCGCATTTGATCAGGCATTTGTACACAAGATTCTTCAACAAGCGATAATGGTACAATCTCCGGTGAATGATCCATCGTTGGCCTGGTTGCCTGTGGTATCATACATGCTTTTTTTCTTAGCCTTGTGACAGTATTATAAAAAGTATTGATGGAGATATCGTTTTGTTCACACCATGATCGATCAGAGAATCCGCTTCTGCGACATTCCCGAATCAATGACAGCCATTCTTCATCTGTTCTTCGCTTATTACGCATAAGTTGTTCCTCCCAAAGTAGAAAACACAGTGATTGACTACCTTTGGTTACGAATAGTGGAATGATGCGACAGCATCCGGATCTGAAATAGATAAAGTAGTCATTTACTGCTTATTTACTGTATTATCTCAGATCTGAAATGGCATTTGGAACGGTATGTTATTCATCGCTTACCAAATGACATTGTTTCTGTTGGCAGTTATCCGAATTATGTTTCCCAAGATTCTCCTTCCGGCAACTACCGCATTGGGGACGGTGGATCCGCTGGGAAGAGAGAAGGGACTTGCTGTCGGAGCGAATGTAGTGATGCCTAACTTGTCACCGATAGAGAAACGTAAGTTGTATGAATTGTACGATAATAAGATTTGTACTGGTGATGAAGCGGCTGAGTGTAGACAGTGTCTCCAAAAGAGAGTAGAGAGCGTCGGATACCGTTTGGTAGAAGAGCGGGGAGATGCGATTGGATAATAGGTAAAGAGCTTAATTATAGTTTTGTTGATAGAAAGAATAATCGTTGATTAAATAAATAAGATACCAGAGGAGCAATCTTCTGGTATTCTACTTTGTTCCTTTCAAAAAATGTGCAGATTCCGGGCAAGTGATTTCCATTATTTTCTCTATCGTCAGATGTAGAAGATGGCTTTGCTCTGTATCCGCAGCTTTATAATATACTTCTTTTCCATCTCGCCTGCTGACAATCAATCCTTTGTCTTTTAGCTGGCGCAGGTGATGCGATACTGCTGGACTTGTCATATCAACCAGTGCAGAGATATTGATAACACATTCTTCGCAGTGACATAACAACCAGTAAATACGAATTCTGCTGCTATCCCCAAGTAGCTTAAACATATCTGCAACAGTTTGAAAAGTATCTGTTTTATCTAATGTTGTTTTCAACTGAGTTACTTCTTGATTATTATGATGATGGTGAGGCAAAATATCTGCAGACATTACAATGACTCCTTTCGTTTCTTATCTGTGTGCAAGTAGATTCTACCATATTCAAATCAATTAAACAAGTGCTTAAATTTTGAATAGAATAGCCCAAATGGAAATTATATTCGCCCAAATGGAAGGTTTATTATGTTACACTATTGACTTGTATTTGCCAGAATTATATAGTGAAGTAACGTTAGTTAAAAGGTTGTTTAATTGTTCATGCGAACTCCAAAAAGAACTCGTTTAGAATGTCACGATGAACAAAGGATGCATTTGTCAGAAAAATACAACAAAAAAGCAATCATTGAATTAGTGTACTGGGAATATGTTACATTTTAGTTTTTGAAGTAGGTAATTGCGAAACTCGCTAAGCTTGTTCGCAATTCTGAACCAAAACAAGGATGAATTCGTGCAAAGCACGAATTCTGGAATGAAATGTAGATAACCGGACATTTTAGGCGCACTTTAATAAGGC
>NZ_JAFBIZ010000152.1 GCF_021531995.1 Faecalicatena contorta | reverse complement strand
AAATAATAATTGTATTATACCAATGATAGAATTTTTCGTACGAATCACGCTAGCATTACTCCTTCTGTTTAATCCGATTGAAAAGATATCCAATCATGTAATTATATTAGGATTGGAAATAATAGCAGTTAGTTTTCCATTTTGTAATATATCCCATTCAGGATAATTGATGATGATAAGTATATTGATCCTTCGTATGATTCAATTCATACGGAGGTTTCTTTTTGCCCTTTTTCTCATCTTGACATTTTTTAACTAAAACATGTTGTATAAGCCCCTCTGAAACTTTGGATATATAGAGGGACATTTATATCCGCGAGCAACGAGCCAAGCGGACATGCTTGCATGTCCATTTGGCGACTGCCGCGAGAGCCAAATGCCCCGTCACTTGCGGGAGTATTTGGAATGCCGCCTCCAAAATAATGAAATGTGAGGTAATGACATATGTCAGAGAAAAGATGTTATACAGTAAAAGAGTTACAGGAAATTCTTGGAGTCAGCAGACCGACAATATATAACCTTCTGAAGAAAAATGAGTTCCGGTGGATCCAGCTGGATGGCGGAAAGTACCGTATTTCCAAAAAGAGCTTTGATGACTGGCTGGATAAGCTGCCGGAATCTTCCAACTAATCTCCTATCCGGATGAAAAATCGACTCTCCGCTCCGCTTATCACCGTGATTAACATCGGCCCCGGATATTTTTATGCCCTTCTTTTCCTGCAGGTGCACATGCCGGGAATCGCGGGGCAAATTTCATTTCATCATCCCGATCATATAGGCGGGCAAATCAAGGAGGAAAATTTTATGGCATTTTCAACAGTGCAGTCGGTGTATTGCAGACTCTGGTAGTAGCTCTCGGTGCAGGTCTTGGTATCTGGGGCGCAATCAACCTTCTGGAAGGCTACGGCAACGATAACCCCGGTGCAAATGCTCATGTACGGTAAGGAAGCAAGCAACCGAAAACAAGAGATAGACCGCCAGCACTACACTATTCCGAACCAAAGACCAAAAGATAAGCATTGTGGGAAAATCTAAACTTTTGGATTTTCCTACAATGCCAACTACGGCGGAATCCCTCCCACTCCTTATATCTTTCTGTATACATTGAATTTGTATTTAGTAAAATGCAGACAACACCACGGATCGGCTTTTGGTTGGACAATTCCAACCAAACACCACAGCAGACAGCAGAAAACATTCTGAACGCTAGGAAGCCGGTATGATTGTTACATATAAGGGGAAGAAAAATTTCTTTTAGGTACTTGCTTTCCTAAAACTGATGTGATACAATGATTTAATCCAGAAAAGGAGTAAAAAATATGCGGCAAGGTATTCTTAAATAAAACTATAATCAAATAGTGGGAACAAAGGATTATGATAGCTCCTTTTGTAGGGGCTTAGTTTTTTGTACCCAATTTAAGAATACTTTTGCCTTATCAATTTTGACATATCCCCAGTGGTAAAAGTATTTTACTGCTGGGGATTTTTATGCCCTTTGGGGCTGTAAAGGGAGGACAATCACATGAAAATAATCAATATTGGAATTCTTGCCCATGTAGACGCTGGAAAGACGACCTTGACGGAGAGCCTGCTATATGCCAGCGGAGCCATTTCAGAACCGGGGAGCGTCGAAAAAGGGACAACGAGGACGGACACCATGTTTTTGGAGCGGCAGCGTGGGATTACCATTCAAGCGGCAGTCACTTCCTTCCAGTGGCACAGATGTAAAGTTAACATTGTGGATACGCCCGGCCACATGGATTTTTTGGCGGAGGTGTACCGCTCTTTGGCTGTTTTAGATGGGGCCATCTTGGTGATCTCCGCTAAAGATGGCGTGCAGGCCCAGACCCGTATTCTGTTCCATGCCCTGCGGAAAATGAACATTCCCACCGTTATCTTTATCAACAAGATCGACCAGGCTGGCGTTGATTTGCAGAGCGTGGTTCAGTCTGTTCGGGATAAGCTCTCCGCCGATATTATCATCAAGCAGACGGTGTCGCTGTCCCCGGAAATAGTCCTGGAGGAAAATACCGACATAGAAGCATGGGATGCGGTCATCGAAAATAACGATGAATTATTGGAAAAGTATATCGCAGGAGAACCAATCAGCCGGGAAAAACTTGCGCGGGAGGAACAGCAGCGGGTTCAAGACGCCTCCCTGTTCCCAGTCTATCATGGCAGCGCCAAAAATGGCCTTGGCATTCAACCGTTGATGGATGCGGTGACAGGGCTGTTCCAACCGATTGGGGAACAGGGGGGCGCCGCCCTATGCGGCAGCGTTTTCAAGGTTGAGTACACCGATTGCGGCCAGCGGCGTGTCTATCTACGGTTATACAGCGGAACGCTGCGCCTGCGGGATACGGTGGCCCTGGCCGGGAGAGAAAAGCTGAAAATCACAGAGATGCGTATTCCATCCAAAGGGGAAATTGTTCGGACAGACACCGCTTATCAGGGTGAAATTGTTATCCTTCCCAGCGACAGCGTGAGGTTAAACGATGTATTAGGGGACCAAACCCGGCTCCCTCGTAAAAGGTGGCGCGAGGACCCCCTCCCCATGCTACGGACGACGATTGCGCCGAAAACGGCAGCGCAAAGAGAACGGCTGCTGGACGCTCTTACGCAACTTGCGGATACTGACCCGCTTTTGCGTTGCGAAGTGGATTCCATCACCCATGAGATCATTCTTTCTTTTTTGGGCCGGGTGCAGTTGGAGGTTGTTTCCGCTTTGCTGTCGGAAAAATACAAGCTTGAAACAGTGGTAAAGGAACCCTCCGTCATTTATATGGAGCGGCCGCTCAAAGCAGCCAGCCACACCATCCATATCGAGGTGCCGCCCAACCCGTTTTGGGCATCCATAGGACTGTCTGTTACACCACTCTCGCTTGGCTCCGGTGTACAATACGAGAGCCGGGTTTCGCTGGGATACTTGAACCAGAGTTTTCAAAACGCTGTCAGGGATGGTATCCGTTACGGGCTGGAGCAGGGCTTGTTCGGCTGGAACGTAACGGACTGTAAGATTTGCTTTGAATACGGGCTTTATTACAGTCCGGTCAGCACGCCGGCGGACTTCCGCTCATTGGCCCCGATTGTATTGGAACAGGCATTGAAGGAATCGGGGACGCAGCTGCTGGAACCTTATCTCTCCTTCATCCTCTATGCGCCCCAGGAATACCTTTCCAGGGCTTATCATGATGCACCGAAATACTGTGCCACCATCGAAACGGCCCAGGTAAAAAAGGATGAAGTTGTCTTTACTGGCGAGATTCCCGCCCGCTGTATACAGGCATACCGTACTGATCTGGCCTTTTACACCAACGGGCGGAGCGTATGCCTTACAGAGCTGAAAGGATATCAGGCCGCTGTCGGTCAGCCGGTCATCCAGCCCCGCCGTCCAAACAGCCGCCTGGACAAGGTGCGCCATATGTTTCAGAAGGTAATGTAAAGATACATAATCGTCAAGACGGCAACAATCAGAAGTTATGGAGGGTAACAATGGAATATAGTAAGGAAGATTTAATGGAAGCAAAAAAGCAAATTTGGGGAGTGGGAGAGAACATGGGAACAGAGGAAAGTAAAAAAATCTGGGAGGAGAACGCACAATTTTGGGATAATGCAATGGGTGACGAATCTAATGAATTTCACAGAGAGGTAGTGCGTCCCAAAGTAACGGAACTTCTATCTCCTAATCCTGCGGATTACATTTTGGATATTGCGTGTGGCAATGGAAATTATTCTTCGTATCTTGCACAAAGAGGCGCTTCGGTTGTCGCTTTTGATTACAGCAAAAAAATGATAGAATTGGCTAAAAGACGGCAATCACAATATGCAAAACAAATTGAATTTTGTGTGGCGGATGCGACCGATAGAAAAAGTATATTAGAATTAAAAAGAAATCGAGCCTTTACGAAAGCAGTTTCTAATATGGCAATTATGGATATTACGGATATTGAACCACTTCTTATGGCTGTTTATGAACTGTTGCAGGAAAGCGGAATTTTTGTCTTTGCAACGCAACACCCTTGTTTTGTCACGTTGACTGAAAAATATATGACACCGCACAGTTACTATGATATAGCGATTGAAGGGCAACCGAAAGAGCAGATTTATTATCATCGTTCCATACAAGATATTTTTAACCTTTGTTTTAGAGCTGGATTTGTCATTGATGGATTTTATGAAGAATGTTTTAAAACCAACAAAGAAATTCCTATGGTAATGATAGTAAGGCTTAAGAAGGTAAAACGTGATAGCTTAAAATAAATTCAAGTTTGTCGGGTAAATAGCAAACCCAGCCGAGCCAGTCAACGGTCAAGATGAACGGCGCATATGCGCAGCCGTTGACAGCCCCGCCCGCCTTTGCTGGTAGGCAATCAAGGGGCGACAGCAAGAAGTGCCACCGCCCCGCACTATTATTCAGAAAGGGGAATTTCCATGACCGACCAGATAGCCTATCAAGAATATATCCAGCGCAGGTACAACGCCTTTTGCAAGACTGTTATCCGCTGTGCCGCCTTGGACAAGATTTTGAAGCTTAAACGGCAATGGGAACGGCAAGTTTCCCTTGACTATCTGATGAACGAGAAGTTTGTCCAGTTTGCCGCGTCGGAGCCGGACGAGGAATACCCATTTACCGTCTGCGGTCAGACCGTCCTGCTCTGCAACGCCGCCCTTGCCGACGCGATCTCTGTTTTGCCGGAGCAGACGCGGGAAGAAATCCTGCGCTATTACTTTCTGCGCCAGCCGCAGCACAGCGGGGCGGCATATCCAGCTTGCCTTGCAGCGGCTACGCGAAGAAATGGGGGTGAGCCGGTATGAGTAGACTTCTCCCCTATGAAACAATCCTCAAAGCCCGTGAGGGCGACCCAGAAGCCGTGAACGCTGTCCTGCTCCACTACGCCGGATATATCCGCTATTTCTCAAAAGTGAACGGGCAGGTCAACGCCGAGGTGGAGGACTATGTAAAGCAGCGGTTAATTGACTGTCAATTCAAGTTCCGGCTTGACGAACCACCGGACAAGTCATAAAAACTGAATACCAGCCGCCACCGACGCGGCCAGCGAAAGCAGTAAGTCTTGAAAAAGATTTACTGCTTTTTTTGTTGTCGTGTGTCCAGCGAAGCTGGACCACACTTGCCGGTGTAAGTCCGGTCACGGTAATCGCCAGTGAGCCGTGTAGCTAAACTCAGTGCGTTGTAGTAATACAGGGTGCTAAGCGAGTGGATAAAGTAACC
>NZ_JAFBIZ010000151.1 GCF_021531995.1 Faecalicatena contorta | reverse complement strand
GGATGTCAATGAATCAATTAAAGCACTATGGAGAAAAACTATATTAAAAGCAACAAATGATCCTAATGCGAACTTTAATACGTTTTTGAAAAAGAACGAAGAGATAATAGCAGCTATATTAAGGAATGCCACTTTGGAAATGAATTCACGAAATACATTGCCTGCTGGAAATTTAAATGGTGTTTCTATTAGAGAAACCTTTGAATCACATGGAATTCAAATTCAAACAAGTAGCCAAAATTATAGGCCTGATATACTTGATGGAATCAAGGAGAATAGGAATAATTTGGCACATGGATCAGTATCATTTGTTGATGCAGTGAGGTCAGATAGTATCTCTGATATTAGAAGAAATGAAAAATTTGTAGTTGCTTTCTTAGAAGAATTGATTGATACTGTGACAACTTACATAAATGAGCAAAGATATAAGATGGCATGAATGTGTGAGAGAAGAACTTAGATTTACAAGAAAGCAGATTCAGAATTCTATAAAATAGTTACAGGAAGAAGGGGTGTTGGTAAGAGAGGGGACAACAGATAGGAACAGTGGATTATTAAAAAATAAATGGATGTGAGTATACAAATAATTAAAAGGGTGCACGTTTTTGATTTTATATGCTATACTTAGTCCATGGCAACATTCTGGCAACAGTTCATCAGAAAGCCAGTGGAAATTATGTAATAGAAATAAAAACAAGGCATATTGCAGGAAAAACTTTAATTAATTCCGTTAAGTTTTGGCGTGACAGAGCCGAGTTTGAATAGTAGGCGGTGGGCCAGAAAGCCTTATTTTACGGGGCTTCCGGGCTTCGGCCTTTGAAAATTGCATTTTTATTGCATTTTTCTAATTCACCTGCTTATGATACTCAGCTGTGAACTGATTGCTTGTGTAATCAGCCACACTTTCTGTTGCAGGTGTATAGGTAAGTTTTCCTGTCAGCTTCTTTGCTACTTCAAAGTTGCTGTTTGGATATAAATGCCCATAGGTTCCCAAAGTCGTTTGGATTTTTTCGTGTCCTAAACGGTCTTTGATAATTAATGGGTTTTCTCCCATGCTGATTAACAGGGAAGCGTGGGAATGCCGTAAGGCATGAATTTTAATACGGTGGACACCAGCAAGATTTGCCAGCTTTTCGAGGGCTCTTGGCAGAGTTGTCTTGCTGGTGGGCGTTCCGTTATAGCTTAATATAAAATTACATTTCGGTAGAACTTTCTGTTGAACTTCTTTCCATTCTTTCAGCTCTTTAAGCGTATCATCATCTATAACGATATCCCGTATACTAGCCTGCGTTTTTGTCTCTACAAATTTGTAGTCGGTCATGGTTTTGTAGTAAAGATTTTTGTTGATGCTGAGAATACCTGTTTCAAAATCAATATCTGACCATTGCAGAGCCGCAGCTTCTCCGATTCGCATTCCAGTCATAAATAACAACCAGTAAGAAATGAACAAGTAGTGTTCATAGTAATCTCCCTTATACAGTAGAGAAATGACTTTCTGGAATTCTTCCAGTGTCCAGAAATCAATTTTCGGTTTTCTGCTTTTGACATTTCCGATCATTCTGGCCGGATTTTTCTTTGCAAGTCCCAGAACGATAGCTCTGTCAAATGCGACTGCAAGCATTCCCTGTATAATCCTCACATAATTTGGGCTGTAGTTTTTTGCCAGTTTTAATTGCCAGTTTTGCACATGAATTGGCTCAATTTTGTCAGTATTCATCTTATAGAAATAGGCAAAGTGTTTTTCAATGGTAGCATACCTGTTCTTGTATGTACTTTCTTTTACCTGGGTTTTATACCAGGGAAGATAAATCTCCTGAATAAATTTTTTGAAAGTCACTTCCTCTTTCTTTTCCGTAAGTTCATCTGGTGTAGACAGAATAAGCTTTGAATATTCTGCCCGAGCCTCTTTCTTTGTTGCAAATCCACTGCGATACTTTTGTATTTGTTTCCCGGTTACAGGGTGTTTCCCTAAGTTCGCCCTGAAATAATAGGTTCCGTTAGTTGCTTTCTTGATTGGATCTTTTGCCATGGTTACACTCCTTCTCTAATGCAAGAAGTACACTTAGTTTTCAGTATCTGGCAAAGTGATTCCCAATAATTCCTCAACCGCTTCCTTTGGTACCCTGTCCAGTTTCTTTGATTGATAATAAGTATGGCCTTTGGCAATCATCAGCTTTTTCGCTTCCCGGATAATGTCTGCTGAAAAAGAAGGACCATAACCTAACTTTATCAAATCACTTTTTGTTACTGTAATCATTCTACTCCTTTCTATGGACAGGATAAAACTTCAATACCTGTCCATTATTATATCAAGTTTAGAGTAATTTTACTATTGTAAAATAGCCTGACGAAAAATGGTGTAAATCTCCCAGAAGCCAGTTCCTGCGCCCTTTCCGGCCACGTATAAGGCGTTACTATGTAATCTTAAAGCTGCAGGCACGCAATAAACGCAAGCACTATCTGCAGCACCTATATCAATCTCCTGAGAGGTGTATGTAATTATCAAAGTACAACTTGGGTCTTGCCCATTTACTTAGAAATAGTCATGGAATTTTAAATATTGGAAAAAAAGCAGAAAAAAAGCTGCCATAATACAGGCAGCCGATAAGACATTAAGAATGTTTTTCAGTTAATCGTTTGAGAATAGAGAGGATGGCCAGCATATCGTCTTCGTCCAATTGCTTTAATAATTCATTGGCTTTTTGATACAGAGGCAGATCATGAAGCCTTTCATCAAAGAATTCCTGAGGTGTGATTTCAAAATAGCGGCAAATTTCATAGAACTGGCTCATGGAAGGCAGAGAACGTCCGGAACTGATATTCTGGATGTAACTTTTATTTTTACCAAGATCAAGACTCATCTGGTATTCCGAAATATCTTTTTTTAAGCGCAGTTCGGTAATGCGTTCTGCAATAAATTTTTCATCCATCTGTCACACCTCCATTTTCCTTCATTTTAAACTATTTACGAAAGTGAAATTGCGGATTAAAATAGGTGTATTAAGGATATAAAGAACAATATTATTGATTGTAACCGTAATTTACGGATACAATACATTACATCAAGTAAAATGGTGAGCTTTTGGCGTGTTACAGACGTAAAAAGCAAGATAAAAAATGTGTTGCTTATATGATTTCGGGGTATGATGTAATAGAGGTGAGTCAGATGAAAGTAATCGGAACAGAACAGGAAATCAAATGGATTAAAGAAGCCTTGCAGAATAACTGTGAGGGATGTCCCCTTTCTGCATTGTGTGCAGGAGCTGCTAAGAAAGACAGTGAGCAGTACGGAAAGGTAAAACAAACATGTAAAGAATTCCTGGGTGAGCATATTGTTTTTATCACAGAAAACAATATATAGTATATACAGAATTGACACAAACAATATCTTGTGCTACTATACTGATATAGTTTATTTTTTATGCATTCCCTTGTAGGGAAGTTCTGGGATTGTGCGAATCCCGGAATCAACAGGCAGACAAAAACTTCCTGTCTGGCATAAGCTGTTTATGTTTGTATAAAGTGTCACTATGCGGTGTGTATCGCAGTAGTGATGCTTTTTGTTTTATTAGGTAAAATACCAGAGATTTAGGAATGAATGGAGAAATACTCTTTTCATTCCTTTTTTTTGTTTAATGGCAGATGGAGCAGCCACAATCAGCTTTGAGCTGTTTATGGATAAAACTTATTTTAAGAAAGGTGGAAAGACACATGAATGAAACAAGAATTTTTGCAGATGCGTATCAGACGACGTTTGCAGACCCAAAGGAGATGCTGGAATTTTTGGCACAGAGAGCAAAAGAATCATCCTGGATCCGTAAGCCTACAAGAACACTGCGACTGGTTCCGGCTATTCAGGAAGCGGGTAAAATGAAGGACACAGTAGGAAAGAATTGGGAGGAGATTCTGGAGGATACTGAGAATAATACCCAGCTTGCCTTAAAAATTAAGGGTGAGACCTATCCGGTGCGTACCTGTGCAATCCGGACAATTCTGGATCGGGCAGGAATTTCTGGCTCGGGGCTTAGGAAACTGGAAACAGCAAATTATACGAAGGTAGTGAATTATTGCCTGAAGGTAGCGAAAGGGGATGCTCTGATTAAGATTGCAGATGGAAAAGTATCTGCAGTTCACGGCGGAGATCACCACGATTACAGCATATTGGATATGCGGGCAGTATTTGAAATGACCATGCAGTTTCTGAATACCAATTTTCCGGGAAACAGTTACGTGGAAGGTTCCGGAATGTTCGATCATTCCATTGTTTCCGCAATGTGGGAACTTGGTGGAAATCAGGAACTTCTGGATACTTACAGGGAGGCTTTAAGTGATCATGGCATCAGCGATAATATCATTGCACCCGCTGTAAGGCTTACGACATCAGATGTTGCAGTAAGCGGTGCAAATCTGTATCCGATGCTGACCTGCTCCAGCAGTGGCAGGACGATCAGTCTTGGCAGTCCAATTAAACTGGCGCATACCGGCGGTGCTGATATGACACAGTTTCTGGCAAATTTAAGAATGCTCTGTTCCAGATATCAGGATGCGATTTCAGATATAACAAAATTGATGGATATTGAAATCCGTCATCCGCTGAATTGTATTCGTTTATTGATGAAACGCCTGGGAATCCGAAAAAAATTGATCAATGATGTGGCGGAAATGTTCGAGTTCCAGAAAGGAAACGGACCCTGTACTGCACATGACCTTTATTTTGCAATGAACGAAGCATCGTTTTTTGCAGCCTGTGAAGGGATGCAGGGAGCAGCAATCATTAATCTGGAAGAACAGATTACCCGTGCATTGGCTTTAGACTGGAAAGAGTTTGATGTAGGTGGAGCAATCAAATGGTAAGGTAATAAGAAAAATCAGAAGGAGGGAATAAAGAATGACAGGACTGAATTTGAATTATGAACCGGAGATTGTAGTGGATATCAGTGAACTTACGAGAGAGGAATGGCTTGATTACCGTAAAAAGGGAATTGGCGGCAGCGATGTAGCCGCCATCATGGGAATCTCCCCGTTTGCGACGATCCGGGATCTATATAACAACAAGGTGGGAATACTGCCTGCTATCCCGAAGGAAGAAGAAAGTAACTGGGTTGCAAAGGAAGTCGGACATCGGCTGGAAGATCTTGTAGCAGAGATTTTTGTCAGAAAGACAGGACTGAAGGTATTTCCGGTAAGAAAAATGTTCCGGCATCCCCTGTATCCGTTCATGCTTGCAGATGTGGATTTTTTTATTTTATTTCCCGATGGTACATACGGAATTCTTGAATGTAAGACCTGTAATTACAATGCAAGTAAGAAATGGGATGATGATGCAATTCCGGATAATTATGTGCTCCAGGTCAAACATTATCTGTCGGTCATGAACATGCAGAAAGCTTATA
>NZ_JAFBIZ010000150.1 GCF_021531995.1 Faecalicatena contorta | reverse complement strand
TAAGAGTTAATAAATGGACTGATCTGCGATCGGCATGTGCCGAAACGCGGATTGTATCAAATGGGCTGATGCGCGGTCTGACTGCGCTAAACTGCGGCATGGGTGGGCCGGAGACCCGGAATAATCACTTTGAGCCAATCACTCTGATACCGATGGATCTGGATGCAATCATGCCGGAGATGATGTCAGAAGAAGAAAAACGTCTTTTGAATGAATATCATGCCCTGGTATATGAAAAAGTGTCTCCGTATCTGGAAGAAGAAGAGAAAGAGTGGCTGAAAAAGTATACAAGAGCGATCTGATTATAACAATTTGATTATTTGATTGACATATACCCTTCAGTTGGATGTGCTTTTCTGAATTTGTCAGGAAAGCACATTCGTTTTTTTAATGTATTTTATAAAAATTTTTAATATATTTTATAAAATACAAATTGACAAGAGTAATAAATTTTCGTATATTATTAAATAATAAGAGGGAGTAACTGGCATCCGTCTGTGTATGATGGGTGTTTACGATGACGTCAATACGATGATGATTCATCCGTATCGTAATGAAATGGTGAGACTTTTATTGCATGTAGTTTATGTGCAATAAAAGTCTCTTTTTTTATTTTCGTAATAGATGTCAGAGCAGGAAGGAGAATAAGAATGTTGACAAGTGAACAAGCCAAAAATAATCAGGAAAAGTATGGATTTAATGAATTAGTAGAAGGAAAAAAGAAAAGCGTATTGCAGATATTTGCAGAACAGTTCAGGGATTTTCTTGTAATTATTCTGATCATCTCAGCGATTATATCAGGAATCATGGGGGATGCGGAAAGTGCGGTTGTTATCTTTGTTGTAATTACCATCAACGCAATACTCGGAACGGTGCAGACAGTAAAAGCAGAGCAGTCTTTAAAGAGTCTGAAGCAGATGTCGGCACCGGAAGCAAAGGTTATGCGTGACGGAAGACTGATTCAGATTCCATCCAGAGAGGTAACGATCGGAGATGAAGTAATCATTGAAGCGGGTGATTGTATCCCGGCAGATGGAAAATTGTCAGAATGTGCAAGCCTTAAGGTGGATGAAAGTGCATTGACGGGAGAAAGTATTGCGGTGGAAAAGTCGTTGGATGAAGTTCCGGAAGGAGCGGCTCTTGGAGATCAGACAAACAGGGTATTTTCCGGAAGCTTTGTCACATATGGAAGAGGAATCTATGAAGTGACAGAGATTGGAATGGAAACGGAGGTAGGAAAGATAGCCGGACTTCTGAAGACTACTTCTGAGAAGAAAACGCCGCTTCAGGTTAATCTGGATGATTTCGGGAAAAAACTTTCGATTCTCATCCTGATATTCTGTGGAATCATATTTGGGGTCAATGTATGGCAGGGCGGTTCTGCGGGAGATGCGTTTCTCTTTGCAATCGCACTTGCAGTTGCTGCGATTCCGGAAGCACTGAGTTCTATCGTTACAATCGTATTGTCGTTCGGGACACAGAAGATGGCAAAAGAACATGCTATTATACGAAAACTTCAGGCAGTGGAGGGGCTTGGAAGTGTGTCAATTATCTGCTCTGATAAAACGGGTACTCTTACGCAGAACCGAATGACGGTAGAGGATTATTATGTAGATGAAAAACGAATCCCAACATCGGATCTCAATATGGATCATAAAAATCAGAGACTGCTTTTAAAGTTCAGTATGCTCTGTAATGATTCTACAAATGAAAACGAGCAGGAGATTGGAGATCCGACAGAAACTGCGCTGATTAATCTCGGCAGTAATCTTGGACTTAAAACATCAGAGATCAGAGAAAAATATCCCAGAAAGTCGGAGGTTCCATTTGACAGCGACAGAAAACTGATGTCAACAGCACATGAGATGGAAGAGGGATATCTGATGATTGTAAAAGGTGCTGTTGATGTACTGATACAGCGCATGACCCGGATCAGAATTGGCGATACTGTTAGAGAGTTTACGAAGGATGATCAGGAAAAGATTATGCGACAGAACCTGGAATTTTCAAGAGACGGACTTCGCGTTCTGGCATTTGCCTATAAAGAAACAGAACAGGGCGTAGAGCTGACATATGAAGATGAACAGGAGCTGACATTCCTGGGACTGATTGCGATGATGGATCCTCCCAGAGAGGAATCCAAAGATGCAGTATCGGAATGTATAAAGGCGGGAATTAAACCGATCATGATTACGGGGGACCATAAGATTACCGCTTCTGCAATTGCAAAAAGAATCGGTATTCTGAAAGAAGAATCTGAGGCGTGTGAGGGAGCAGACATTGAGAATATGTCAGATGAAGAGCTTCGGGAATTTGTAAAAAATGTATCGGTATATGCAAGAGTATCTCCGGAACATAAGATCCGTATTGTGCGTGCATGGCAGGAAAGAGATAATATTGTTGCCATGACCGGTGATGGAGTCAATGATGCACCGGCTCTTCGACAGGCCAATATTGGTGTTGCCATGGGAATTACCGGAAGCGAAGTGGCAAAAGATGCGGCAGACATGGTTCTGACAGATGATAATTTTGCAACTATTGTAAAAGCGGTGGAAAATGGAAGAAATATATATCAGAATATAAAAAATTCAATCCAGTTTCTTCTGTCCGGCAACTTTGGGGCAATTCTGGCAGTGTTATATGCCTCTGTGACAGGACTTCCGGTTCCGTTTGCGCCGGTTCATCTGTTATTTATTAATCTTCTGACAGACAGTCTTCCGGCTATTGCGCTGGGACTGGAGCCGCATACAACAGAAGTTATGAAGGAGAAACCACGTCCGATGAATGAATCCATACTTACCGGATCGTATCTTGCGAGTATCGGAACAGAGGGACTGATTATCGGAATTATGACAATGGCTGCATTTTTCATTGGTTATCGGAACGGAGATTCCGTACTTGCAAGTACAATGGCATTTGGTACCTTGTGTACCAGCCGTCTGGTGCATGGATTTAACTGCAAAAGCAATCGTCCGATCATATTTACAAAACGATTATTTAATAACATATATCTGATCGGTGCATTTTTACTGGGACTGGCACTTATTACAGCAGTGCTTGTTCTTCCGGGAATGCAGGGGTTATTCAAGGTGGCAAGTCTTAATACGGAGCAGCTGCTTACGGTATATGGACTGGCGCTTTTAAATCTTCCGATTATACAGTTGCTGAAGTGGATACGTCAGTTGGTAAAAAAGAAGGGGTAGATCGGATTATACTCATTTTTCAGGAGGTATAAATGGAGTTAAATAAAGAAACAATTCATAAAATAAAAGGTCTGATTGTATTCACAGCTGTGGTTATCATGTGTTTTTGGAAATATGATGTTGTGATTCAAGTATTTCGATTTGTGTTCAATATTATATATCCGTTTGTCCTTGGAGGAGCGATTGCATTTGTCTTGAATGTTCCGATGAGTTTTGTTGAGAGACATCTGTTTTACAGAAAAGAAAGAACTGATGCAGAGATATATGAAAATAAAAGTGAAAATAAGAATGAGGAAATAAAGGGAAACAGCTGTCCTGAGAAAACAGGCAGGCAGAGGAAGATGGCACGTTTTATCAGTCTGCTGATTGTGATTGCCGTTGTGATGGGAATCGTTGTATTTATCATGTTTGTTCTGATTCCGCAATTAGCGGATACATTTTCTAATCTGGGAAAAAGTATTCAGGATTTTATTCCTACGATTCAGCAATGTGCAGACAGGTGGTTTCACAATAACAAAGAAATCATGGAATGGATCAATGGCCTGAAGTTTGACTGGAATAAGATTGTGAACGCCGGTATAGGATTTTTAAGGAATGGAGCCGGAAATGTAGTAGAATCTACGATTAACACCGCAAAAAGCATCATAAGTGCATTGTCGACATTTTTCATAGCATTGTCTTTCTCGATATATGTACTGGTACAGAAGGAAAAACTTGGAATTCAGGCAAAAAAAGTGTTATTTGCATTTGTGAGAAAAGGCCGGGCAGAGGCCGTGCTGGAAGTGATATCGCTGACTTATCGAACATTTTCCAGTTTTCTTACCGGTCAGTGCTTTGAGGCGATCATACTGGGGACAATGTTTGCTGTAACGATGGCTATACTCCGTCTTCCATATGCATTGCTCATAGGAATCTTAATAGCATTTACTGCATTGATCCCGATATTTGGTGCGTTTATTGGATGTGCAGTCGGCGCTTTTCTAATCTTTATGGTGAATCCGCTGCAGGCTTTGATATTTGTGATTTTGTTTCTGATTCTGCAGCAGATAGAAGGAAATCTGATATATCCGCATGTAGTGGGAAATTCGGTGGGACTTCCGTCAATCTGGGTGCTTGCCGCAGTCAGTATCGGAGGAAGTCTTATGGGAATAAAGGGAATGTTGATCTTTATTCCTGTGGTATCTGTAATGTATGCATTGTTCCGGGAAATTGTATACTTAAAATTAAAGCAAAGAAACATCAATCCGGATGACATAAATTAAAGTAGGGGACGGAGGATTTTTAAAAATTCCCCGTCCCCATTTTAGTTGATTAAAGTGGATTGGATATATGTAATAAATTCCTGAGCGATGTGTGACAAGTGATGGCTTTTGTTCCAGATTAAAATGTAGGATGCTTTAACGCTTGGTTTCTTTATTTCTTTTATACATATATCTGAGTTGGCAATATCCGCAGCAGATGAAGGATATATTGCAATACCGACCCCCTGGCGTACCAGTTCATAGGCATTCAACATATGCGCCATGCGACAGCGAATGGTGGGTGTTTGTCCGGTATATTGAAACCAGCTGTAAATCTCATCCAGCCTGGATGCCCGGGAAGGAATGATGAGATCATACGGAAGCAGATCAGCGGCTTCAAGAGTCGCGCTTTTATTATGCGCCAGTGGATGAGCTTCAGGAATCATGGCAATCCATGGTTCCTGATATACGGGTATAGATTCCAGTCCTTCTGCATTGTGTGGTTCCATAATTATGGCAAGTTCGCACAATCCTTTTGTGACGCGGTTAACAACATCATCAGAATTACCGTTCCAGAGATTATATTGAACATGGGGATATTTTCGATGAAATGCGGCGATCCATTCGGAAAGCAGTCTGGGTGCGTGTCCTTCTACAGATGCCAGATATAAGGTTCCCTGAAGACCGCTTTTGATTTCCCGGATATCTTCCGTTGATTTATTTACCAGATCAAGAATCTGGCTGGCGTATTGTTTAAATAAGATACCTTCTTCTGTAAGCTGCAAGGCATGTGGCTTTCGGATAAAAAGTTTCGCACCAAGTTCATTCTCAAGATCCTGAATCTGTCGGCTGAGAGGGGGTTGTGCCATACAGAGCTTTTCAGCGGCTCTGGTGAAATTTAGTTCTTCGGAAACAGCAAGAAAGTATCGGATATGACGGATTTCCATAAAATTTTTCCCCTATAATAATGAAAAT
>NZ_JAFBIZ010000014.1 GCF_021531995.1 Faecalicatena contorta | reverse complement strand
AAATCATACTATGCCAGCAGTTCTCGGATCATCTTTGAATTAAATGTAACAGAGTCCACATGGTTCACTTCAATCTGATACAATGCATTTGCGGCAATGTGCTCTGCCGCCTGTTCCAGATCACGGATTCCGCTGGTATTCTTATGTATCAAAAGCACCTCATCCAGAGCACCTTCTGTAAGTACGCATTCTCCTTCCCGCATTCCAATTCTCTTCAGAACTTTTGGAAGCGCATATTTGGAAAATATGACTTTTTTCTCTTCCATTGTATAATCCGGAATTTCGATCACCGCAAAACGTGACATCAGAGGCGCGCTGATCTGATCCTTCTCGTTGGCAGTCGCAATCGGATAGACTCCGACCGTCGGGATCATACATTCGATATAATTATCGGTAAATCCAAGATTATCAAGTAACGTCAGTAATACATCTGCCGGATTGCCATTGCCCTTTCCGGATGCAGCCTTGTCCAGCTCATTGATGATAAATACCAGATTGGATTCCCCTGCCATAGAAAATGCATCCATGATGATTCCCGGCTTTGCATTGGCATAGATACGGGAGCTTCCAGTCAGCTGCTCCGGATCATTGATGGAACTCATATCCAGCGTGGTCCATGGAAGTTTTAAGATACGGGCTACCGCATAAGCAATCTGGGATTTTCCGGTTCCGGCAGGTCCGATCAGAAGCAGACCATACGCCGGCAGGGTATGGGTACGGTTGATCTGAATGATCGTCTCGATGATTCTCTGCTTTACCCGTTCCATACCATACAGTTCCTCATCCAGAATCCGACGGGCTTCCTCCGGATCAATCGCCTCAAAATAGTGATTTTTCCACTGAATATTCATCATCATGGAAAGGGCTCTCTGTGCATGTCGGCGTTCTTCCGGGGATACCTCATTGGAGCGTGCCACTGCCAGGTTCCGCCTCGCCCAGAGCCTGATATTATCCGGCAGCGTTCTTCCTGCACAATTCATGAAGTCCGTAATACTCTGAATGCTGGTAAGCTTCATGCTGTCGCCGGTCTCTTCTGTGTCTTCATCTGAAGTCTCTTCTTCTGCCGGCGCATTGCTGGAGAGCAGACGTTCAATCATAAACTGTAAGAATCCGTCTTCTGCCGAAAGCTTCTCTCCGCCTCCGAAAGCCATCTCACGAATCTTATAGACCGCATATCCATCCTCGCGATTGGCCCCGGAAAGTCTCACATTAATATGGTTCTCTCCCAGCCATTTCAACAAACTGACAAATCTGGCATCCAGCTTAAGAATGTCCGCACTGACCGTTCCGTTCTCTTCCTTGAATTCAAATGCAGTCCGCTTCACCGGATTGGTAAACATTCCGCCGGAGTGATGTTCAAAGTTCTTTCCTTTGTTGTCCAGAACGAGGATCGGCTGTTCCGGAGACGTCATCGACTCATCTGTATAAAAAACAGTATACGTACATTCTGGTTCCTTTTTATTATCGGGTGTACTGTTAAAATCAAAAACTGTCATAATCTGCTCCTCTCCTGACTATTGAATCTCTGCACAGGCTCATGGCCGTGGCTTTAAATATCAGATTTCATTTCTATCCGAATAAAGGATACCACACTCCGGCCGCTAATGGAATTCCTATTATAGTATAAAAGAATGCCCGGAACAGATTTTCATGAATATCATGCAGCACCATCTTCGTGCAGTCACTCTGGTTTACCTACTGTTCCGGCAACTTTGCGTCAATGCCTCTATGTTCCACCGATGTTGAAAAGACAATCAACGTCTTTGTTCTTCCAAACTGTTGTAATTCTCCAATAAACTGATCCAGCTCCATCGTTCCAGGGAACAGCACTTCCAAAACCATCGAATATTCTCCCGTCATTTCATCAAAAAAAAAGAACGCACTTCGCTTCTGGAAATGCGTCTCTGCACTATCATTTCTTTCTTAGATCAATTACTGATGGAATCATAACACTTCATTGTTTCTGCGTCAACGGTACATTCTCCTTAATTATTTTAAGTATTTTGCTTCACTTCTTTATATTATTAGGCGTATTCTATTAAAAAAATAAATTTTCTTGTCTTATTTTCTTCCTCTTGATTTCTTTTTTTTGCCGTCTTACCATTATTCCCAGTTGTTGCGCAACAGCGAAAAATGAGCAAGGAGAACTGAAATGACAAAGGCTTATAATCCCTACATAAATGCAATTGATACCATGACAAAGGCAATGGAACTTGGAAAGCTTCTGAAAGATTATGATGCCCCAGGTGTGAAACATATTACCAATGACGAGGTACTCACCTGCGATTGTGATGTGCTGGTCCCTGCTGCTCTGGAGAATCAGATTACCGAAGAAAATGCTCCAAAATTAAATTGTTCCTATATTATTGAAGCCGCTAATGGTCCGACTTCTGAAGGTGCGGATGAGATTCTGGAAGAACGTGGAATCACACTGATTCCGGATATCTTTGCCAACAGCGGTGGCGTAATCGTATCTTATTTTGAGTGGGTACAGAACATTCAGGAGCTAACCTGGGAAAGAGATCAGGTCAACGATATGAAGGAATTTTTCCATAAGAATATAATATGGCTCAAAAAAAGAATCAGCATGAAACTCGCTCTGGCTAATTAACTGCCTTACGCGTTTTTCTGCTGATTCTTCTGTTAATCTTCTTCGATATGCTCTCTTCCCTGTGCAATGATCGTCCGTACATGATCATCTGCCAGCGAATAAAACACCGACTTTCCTTCTCTTCTGCTCTTGACCAGCTTGCTCTGCTTCAGGATCCGAAGCTGATGTGAGATTGCAGACTGTGTCATGTGAAGCACTTCTGCCAGATCACATACACAGACTTCCGCCTCAAACAGAACAAAAAGTATCCGAATCCTTGTAGAGTCCCCAAACACCTTGAACAGCTCGGCCAGATCATAGAGTTCCGTTTCTTCCGGCATCGTCTCATTCACAATCTCCAGCAGATTCTCATGTACTTCAAAGGTATCACAGCATTCACAGTTTTCTTCACGTTTGGCCATATCGTCACCCCTATTATAATTCTTTTACAAACAACGTCCGGATCGCATTCAGCACTGCAAGGACCATCACTCCGACATCTGCAAAGATGGCTACCCACATATTAGCAATGCCGAGCGCTCCCAAAAGCAGGCAGATCAGTTTAATACCGATCGCAAAATAGATATTCTCATACACAATGCGGATACATTTTCTGGAGATGCGGATCGCTTTAGCTATTTTCTTCGGATCGTCATCCATCAGTACAATATCTGCCGCCTCAATCGCCGCATCAGACCCCATCGCACCCATGGCAATCCCGATGTCTGCTCTGGATAATACCGGTGCGTCATTGATACCATCCCCGACAAAAGCCAGCTTCTCTTTTGCACTCTTCTTCTCCAGAAGCGCTTCTACCTTTTCCACCTTATCTGCTGGCAGCAGCTCACTGTAGACTTCCCGGATTCCCAGTTCTTCGGCTACCCGGTCTGCAACACGCTTGCTGTCACCGGTCAGCATGACCGTTCTTGTAATACCTGCTTTTTTCAGATCCCGAATCGCTTCCTTCGCCGTCGGCTTTAACAGATCTGAGATCAGAATATGTCCTGCATAGCATCCGTCCACCGCGACATGGACGATCGTCCCCGTCTCATGACATTCCTGACATTCTACCCTCAGGCTGTCCATCAGCTTCGCATTACCTGCAGCAACCGGAATTCCATCGACCCTTGCAATGACACCGCGACCACTGATTTCTTCAATCTCCGTCACCCTGCTTCTATCTAATGGTTTCCCGTAGGCCTTCTGCAGACTCTTACTGATCGGATGTGAAGACGAACACTCCGCCAGTGCCGCATACTCCAGAAGCTGTTCTTCCGGAATGGTACTGTGATGGATTCCGCTGACTTCAAATACACCCTGCGTCATCGTTCCCGTCTTGTCAAATACCACATACCGCGTCTGTGCCAGCGCTTCCAGATAGTTGGAGCCCTTGACCAGCACACCTTCCCTGCTTGCCCCGCCGATTCCGGCAAAGAAGCTCAACGGAATACTGATGACCAGCGCACACGGACAGCTGATAACCAGGAAGGTCAGTGCACGGTAGATCCAGTCGCCCCACTGTGCAGGAAGCCCGAAGGCCAGCATACGCACAAGCGGCGGCAGAACTGCCAGCGCCAGCGCTCCGCAACAGACTGCAGGTGTATAATATCTGGCAAATTTTGAGATAAAGTTCTCGGATCTGGACTTCTTGGAACTTGCATTCTCCACCAGATCCAGAATCTTCGATACCGTTGATTCTCCAAATTCCCTGGTCGTCTGAATCTTCAGCACACCGGTCATATTGATGCATCCGCTGATCACTTCATCCCCGGCCCGCACTTCTCTTGGAAGACTTTCTCCGGTCAGTGCACTGGTATTGAGTGTCGTCGTTCCTTCCAGGATCACGCCGTCGATCGGAATCTTTTCTCCCGGCTGAACCACGATCACAGATCCGACCTCTACTTCATCCGGATCTACCTGTTCCAGTGTTCCATCCTGTTCAACATTGGCATAATCCGGGCGAATATCCATCAGATCACTGATATTTCTCCGGCTCTTTCCAACTGCATAGCTTTGAAACAATTCTCCGATCTGATAGAACAGCATAACGGCCACGCCTTCCGCATAGTCTCCAAGGAGTATCGCTCCTACCGTTGCTACCGCCATCAGAAAATTCTCATCAAACACCTGACGGTTCCTTATTCCCTTTCCTGCCTTTTTCAGGATATCATAACCGATCACCAGATACGGGATCATATACAGGCCCCATCTCAGATATCCCGTAACCGGCACCTGTGATAATACGATCAGCAGCACCGCCGCGAGAATGATCCGTATCAGAACCTTTTTCTGCTTCCTGCTCATAGTTATCTCCTCCGGCTCCTACAGGAATATCTCGCAGTCATCTTCCACTTTTCTGCAGTTCTTAAGAACCTCTTTCATGACTGCCTTCGGATCCTGTCCTTCCTCAAATTCCACGATCATCTTAAGTGCCATAAAGTTCACGGTTGCATCCTTGACTCCGGAAGTCTTCTTCGCAGCTTCTTCCATCTTATTGGCACAGTTTGCACAATCCACATCAATCTTATACGTTTTTTTCATAGGTTCATTCCTCCATGACAGTTTTTCATTTTATCATATGAACACTTATTCATATGTTTGTTTTTATTATACCACCACATGTGTTACTGTCAAGAGCATTCACATCATATTTTACATTTCTTTAACATTCAGCTTCGGATTTATTTTACACGAGATCTTTATACTAGGTGTTAAATACTGATTTCTGAAGAAAAGGAGATAACATTATGCCTTCTACCTACGCACATTACAGATTCGGAAGAGATGTATGGAAGCATCTTCCTGAGGAATTCCGTAAGGATCTCTCCGAATATCAGAATCTATATAAGATTGGTCTTCATGGACCGGATATTTTCTTCTATCTTACTGGGGATATGCCGCATCCATTGCCACAATAGCAGTCGCAGTGATCGGACCTGTCTTTGGTACCCTGGCAGACACAAAGAATTTCAAAAAGCCGATTTTTGTCATCTCTCTCCTGGTAGGGGCACTTGGCTGTCTCTGCCTTGGACTTCCTGACTCCTGGCTGGTATTTCTGGTGATATTTATAATTGCGAAAATCGGGTATTCTTCCAGCCTTGTATTCTATGATTCCATGATCCACGACGTCACCACCAGAGAACGTCTGGACAGCGTTTCTTCTCAGGGTTATGCGTGGGGATATATCGGCAGCTGCATTCCATTTGTCGCGTGTCTGGTTATCGTCCTCGGTTCCGGAAAACTGGGAATCACCATGCACACTGCCATGGCAATCGCCTTTGCGCTTGTATCCGTATGGTGGTCGGAAAGCTCTCTTCCCGCTATCCTTCCGAACGACTGATCATGATCTGTATTACTGCATACTTCGGAATCGCCGTATTTGCGTTGTTTATGAGTTCACAGCTTCACTTCTGGATCCTGGCCGTCTGCGTCGGTATGTTTCAGGGTGGTATCCAGGCTCTGTCACGTTCTCATTTTGCCAGACTGATTCCCGCGGAGAAGTCCGGTGAGTACTTTGGAATTCTGGATATCTGTGGAAAAGGAGCTTCTTTTGTGGGAACCACGCTTGTAGGACTCGTCTCCCAGATCAGCGGACAGGCCAATCTGGGCGTCGGAGTCCTGACGCTTGTCTTTCTGGCAGGACTCGGCCTCTTCTACCTGTCAAACAGACAAACAAGCTGTTAAATGCACGAATGTATGACATACACAAAAACAGGGACTGAAGCAAAACATAGATGTACTCCATAAGAGTTCTTTCTATATTTGCTTCAGTCCCTTTCCAGTTCTTATCCTCGCTTATGATTCGCCCAGGAAATATCTTCCATATGCATCTGCTGCCTTAATCGCTGCCGCAACTGTCTCAGGAGTTACCGCAAACGGCATATTGTGCAAGGTATCATTTTCTGCACATGCCGCAGTCGCAACTGCCATGATCTTCTCATCTGTCACCTCTGTCACACCCAGTTCTTTCAGGGTCACCGGAAGTCCCAGTTCAATACACCAGTCGATAATGTCCTCCAGCTCTCCGGCAGATATATTCTCCAGTACCAGCTGCGTGATCGTTCCAAATGCAACTTTTTCGCCGTGATACATATGGTGACATTCTTCCAGTACCGTCAGTCCATTGTGAATCGCATGCGCGCCTGCAAGCCCGGCACTTTCAAAGCCGATTCCGCTCAGAAGCGTATTGGCTTCAATGATCTTTTCCACTGCCGGTGTACATGCACCGGCTTCCAGTGCCAGCTTCGCCTTTACTCCTTCTTCCATCAGAGTGTCAAAACACAGCTTTGCGAGTGCAATTGCTGCAGATGTTGTCTGCCCTCCCGCACAGGAGATTGCTCCGCTTGCCTGACAGGCCCTTGCTTCAAAGTAGGTTGCCAGCGCGTCTCCCATACCGGAGATCGTCAGGCGAACCGGAGACTTTGCGATAATCTCGGTATCCATCAATACCAGATTCGGATTAGACGGGAAGAACAGGTACTCTTCAAAAACTCCGTCATCTGTATAGATCACAGCCAGCGCACTGCACGGCGCATCCGTAGATGCGATCGTCGGACAGATCAGAACGGGAACTTCTTTATAGTAGGCAACCGCTTTTGCCGTATCCAGGATCTTTCCGCCTCCGATACCAATCACCATATCGCAGCCCGTCTGATTCATAATCTCCACCAGACGGTGAATTTCAGTCTTACAGCATTCCCTGTTGAAATACTCATATACTGCTTCCACATCCGTTCCTGCAAAGCTTCCGGATACCGTCTCTCCAATACGCTTATATCCGGATTCTGTAATCAACACGAGTGCCTTCTTTCCGTATTTGGACGCATACGTTCCAAGCTTTTTCATCTCGCCTGCACCCTGCACATATTTGCTGGGGCTGATTAATATATTCGCCATCTCGACTCCTCCTTACGATTTCTTATTATAAAATTAACGTTTCATCATGTCTTTATCATAGCTAAATGAGCTGATATCTACACCACACTGAGTGAATCGATGCGATACTCGCCGCTGCTTTGCTCAAAAATAATATGTAAATCCTGTTGAAAATGAGCAATGATTCTGTCTTTCTCAAAGTCAAAATCGACTTGATTCCACTTCAAAAAACTCTCCACAAAAATCTTATGATGAAGCGGCAGGAATTGTTGTGCACATTCTACCGTCAGATTGATGAACTCATCCATATCCACCGGTGCGAATACTTCTTCCGGAGCATTGTCTACCGCTAAGAAGATTGCACCATCTTTGTGAGGTGCACGATAATAAAAATAGTTTCGATCACTTAATCCACACGCAGCAACAGACATATTATGTCCATTAAATATATCGTTCAACTCAAATTTCGATAATCGAAGCGGATCCAGATTCCATTCTTCTCCTTTATTCAGCATCTCCTTTGGCAAAGCAATCAGATCTTCCGGAAGACGATTCACATTATTCCATCCCCACATCCAGGTATGACTGGTGTTCGACTCAGTTCCGATCAGCTGTATCGGGAACCTGTCCTCCCCGAAAGCAATCGTTCCTGTTGTAAAATCTACATTCCAATTCTGTCCTTTTACAACATACTTGCCTGCATGATTCTGAATAGCCATCATCTTTCCCAGACAAGAAGAAAAAACTTTTAACCAGTCACTTTTGTCGATCACATCCATCCCGGTTATCTCTAGCTGTTTTTTTGATTTCTTCAGTTTATCAAATATTCCCATATCTACCATTTCTCTCTTTCCTGAAAATAGGTCTATTCTCCTCCGCAACAAATTGCCAGCCACTACTATACATATGTGCATCCGCCGGGTCAAAATAATATTTTTTACCGTTAATTGTCTGCCACCCATGGCAAAGATTTCCATTTGAATCACGATAAAACCAGATACCCTCTTCCTGGAACCACCCATTGCCGGCACAGGCATCCATACGGAAAACAGCAAACATACATATCACAAGAAAGACAGCCATCACATATGGGGTATACTTCTTCATACCGATCCCTCCTCCCTGCTATTTTCAGCGTTTTTCCCAACGCTATTTTGCTATTACATTTGATTCATACAAATAACACCCTCCCGTTTCCGGTATCCATACAAATATTACTTCTCCCTGATACTTTGAGTATGCATCTTTTGCAAAAGTCTTTTCCAATTTTCCTCCTTCAACAGTTTTAAATTCTACAGGTTCATCCAGTGGTAACTCCTTCAACACCGCATATTGCGCTTGTCCCGCTTCTACCAATCTCAGGTTCTTCTTCTTTTTACTACACATTCTCAACAGTAATACAGTTCCGATCAATCCTGTTCCAACACCAAATATCAGCATAAATATCCATGCATTCTTTGGATTTCTGAAACTCAAAGCCGCTATAATAAATACACTTGTAACGACATTTCCGGGAATTGCAATCCGCTCCATTTTCTTAGTTTGATTTTGCTGTTCCTGTACAATTTTCTCTGCCTGTGCCATAGGCAACCTCATTAATTCATACATAGTTTTTCCTCCTTCTCATCTTTAATAATAATAACCGGATCTCATTGTTTCCGGAAATAAAACCAATTCCTGCTCTTTGTGGTGTAAAGTCACACGTACTTCATTGTCCTTTCCCTTCTCATCCCGAAAACAGATTCTATACATCTCCCCTTTTATATTCTGAATCCCCGTAATCTCTTCTCGCGAAAAATGCCTTTCCCAGCCATTACTGTAATTTACATGGAATACTCCGTCCTCATAGGTCACACCCCGGCAGCTGCCATAAAATACCATCAGGTACCCAAGTGCATAAATATCCAAGAAAATCATCATACAGAATCCAAGAATGACATTATTTCCCACTCCTGCGATTGCAATAAGTGATATTATCCCAAAACATATTTGACCTGTCATCCATACGATACACCCCTTTTTTTCAATATCATGACCATATATGAAATAGGTTCTCACTAATCTTTGCCGATATTTCTTCCGTTTCCTATAAAACATAGCAAAATTAAAAACGAAAAACCAGAATAGAATTATTAAAAAAAACACTTTAGGAATATACGTGGACTTTCCGGGACAAGTCCATCCTTTTCCATAACCATCTGAAACATCTTTACCATTGACCATTATAATGTTCATTCGTTTTTCCCATACTGATTTTTTATAACATTTCACTACATCTCCCTCTTCAACCGACACTGGAGAATTTGTCCACTTCGACACTTCTATCCCATCTTCTGATTCAAGAATCATATTATAACATTCATAAAAAGAGCTACCACGTTTTCCTGTGTCTTTCCACTCATCTTCCAGGTAAGTAATTTTTCCCGAAACAGTCTCATAATCAAAGTTCAGCATCATAGGCACCTCAGTTGCAACCCAGAAATTCAAAACTACTGTTGCACTGATCACTACCAAAAAAGTTCCATAATTTGATATTGATAACCAATAATAGGATTTTCCTTCTTTAAACATATTCTTGTTATTTCGATAAGTATCCTCTGGAAAAAAGACACAACACCTAATCACCCAAAAATATAAAAAATTTTTTAAATATTCCAATATATACATAAAAGCGCCTTCTATCTCCCGAATTCTTTGGGAATAAAATCATTGAAATATATGTGAAACCACTATTTGTGAAGATATCTCAACCCCTTTTTCATTTACTTTTCCCATCCACTGCATCACACGCCCTCCTACTCTATCTGCTAAAGATAATGAATTAATTAACTCGTTCATCTCTCCTGAAATTCCTGTTGCATTTCCTCCAAATGCAAACATTCCTTGTATAACTCCGCTCATAACTGCATTAATAATATTATTACCGTTATTTTTTTACTTTTTCCCTCTCGACTTGCCAATATGGAATCTTTTACACTTAACGCAGCTCCCGTTAGTCCTGTTACCATCGCTCTTTTCCCTGGTATTACACTTCCTATCACCCCATTTTCAAATCCTCTTTTAAAATCTCCACCAGAAAGGGCTTCTATACTTCCATCCATTGGCCTTGGTTTTTTTGCGATCTTTTTCCCAATCCAGGCACCTGCCACACCGCCTACGATACCACCAATCATTCTCGAAACTGCAATATGTCCGTCTGGATCTTCGTAAGCAATCGGGTTATTCGCACAATATACATACAGATATAGGGTGGCCGGATTCTTATTATCCCCCCGATAGCTGTCTCTGGTTAAAAATCTTACGTTTTCCGGATCATAATATCTTACCCCCAGATAATATACTCCAGTGCTCCTGTCATAGACAGCTTCATTATAACATATTTCACCATAGCAGTCAGTAGCCTCTTCAATATCTCTCACTGTTCAGACACCACATACATTTTATTATCCCAGAATCAGATAGCTCTTTTATAATTCCATTTCCTATCTGCTTAATTTTCACCTTTATCTTGCTTTATATCAGATAGAATCTTCGTTTTTCCTCATCCTATCTGTAAAATTCGCCCCTATATCTCTTTTTTTCTTAGTTTTTTACAGATAGATGCTTCGTTTTTCCCCATCCTATCTGAAAAACCAGTTTCTACGACCTTTCTTTTCTCGATTTTGGGCAGATAGGTTCCCTGTAATTCTTCTTTCTATCCGCCCAATCCACTATGGTGCAGTCAAATGATACTATAGCGCACCACAACAAAAGACCCGACAAATCTTTCTCTCGATTTATCGGGTCTTCTTTCTTCCTTATGTGATATGTGAATGAATCTTGCGGATTCAGTTCTCTTTTTATCTTTTTATCTTTTATCTCTTTTTCTCTTTTGCCAGCAGTGCAGCCCCCAATGCCCCTGCGTATCTTCCGTTTTCTGTCGGTTCTACCGTCTGTCCCAGTTTTTCGGAAAGGATTCTGGTAAAATAAGTGCTGTTGCTTAATCCGCCTGTCAGAATCACCTTATCGGGCAGGTTTTTCTTCTGGGCGAGCTGGGCAACCTTATTCGCCACGGAGTCAACAACCCCGGCAGCGATGTCTTCTCTTTTCTGCCCCTCTCCGATGTAATTGATGACTTCGGATTCTGCAAATACGGTACACAGAGAACTGATCGGCAGGACTTTTCCTGCATCCGCCATATCAAAGAGTTCCTGAAGCGTCACTCCCAGACGGTTTGCCATGATCTCCAGGAACTTCCCGGTTCCCGCAGAGCATTTGTCGTTCATCTGAAAATCCTGAACCATACCGTTTCCCACAAGAATGATCTTGGTATCCTGACCACCCACATCTATGATCGCACAGTCATCTCCGGCCATATCACGTCCACCTCTTGCATGACATGTGATCTCCGTGATTACATGATCCGCAAAATCTACTGCCACACGTCCATATCCCGTAGCCACTACTTTCGAATCCTCGGACAGAACATCCACTCCGCTCTCCAGCAGACGCTCTTTGATCGTCATACAGGTCTCTTTGCTGCTCCATCCCGTCGGCAGAACAAACTGGATATCTGCATCTCCTTTCACAACTACTTTGGATGCAGTGGATCCGATGTCAATTCCTATATAGTTCATCTTTCTTACCTCATTTCATGTTATGACTTACTTCTTTTTGTCTGCATTGCCTCTTTAGCAATACTTATCCCGCCGGGAGTTCACATCCCGCTCAATGGCAGCGAATTTCAGAATCTCGATCTGATGTTCCTCGATACAGGACTTGATCGCATCGATATCCTGTTCCTGCACCAGTAAGGAGATTCCGCAGCACTTGCTGGCAGATCTGGGTGTCGGAGCAATGGTTGCCCGGATTCCCATGGCTTTTAATTCCTGATACAGGCGCATCCCGTTGTCATGATTGGGAAATAGCACATAATGCTGGATCTGTGGCATAAAAACACCTCTTCTGAATACGAATCTGTTACAGCTCACATCCGAGCCCGGTTGCTCAGCATCTCTATCCTAGTTGTTCAGCATCTCTATGAATGCGCTGACTCTGGTACGAAGCTGCTGTGCATCGCTGTCTGTATAATCCGTCTCGATGCCGAGTACCGGGATTCCTGCTTCTTTCATTGCGCGTTCTACGAAGTATCCTTCTGTATCGTACAGATTACAGAACTTCAGGTTCACATCAATGATACCGTCCACCTTGTATTCTTTTGCGAGACGTAAGATATCATCAATACGGCCGCTGTTTGGTGTGAAGCATGCACAGTTGATGTTCATGTATCTCTCTGCGAGTGCCATGTACTGCTCCGGAAGTGTTGTCTTTGTCTCATCCACCAGATTCTCGAAGTATCTGGTTCCGGTACACATCTCTTCACAGACAACTGCGCCGCCGCTGGTCTCTACTATATTATGTAACTTCCAGTTCGGAATTGCAAGTGGTGTTCCGGTCAGCATGATACGTTTGGTTCCTGCAGGAACGACACTCACACCGTCTTTTACGCGCTGATCCAGTTCGTCACACAGCTTGTTGGTCATCTGCGTGAATCTTGCCGGATCATCATAGAATGCGATCTGAGAGATCAGAAGTACATCACGGCCGCTGATCGGAAGATTTTCATTCTTGCGAAGGTCGTACAGACGTGCCAGTGCTTTTCTCTTATTGTTGATCAGCTTAATGCTGTCAGCAAGCTTCTCTGCAGTGACTTCGTTGCCGGTAAATTCTTCCACTACATTCTTGAATGTCTCGATCTCTTCTGCCCATGCTTTCACGTCTTTTGCACGTTTCATCTGCGGAAGATCCATCACATGCACCGGTACGTCCTCTCCCAGAATCTCCCATGCTTTCTTCTTACCGTCACAGGTTGTCTCTCCAATATACATATCTGCGATCCGGAAGAATGGGCAGGTACGATCCAGTCTTGCGCCGACAGACGCTTTGATCAATGGACAGGTGTTGGTTGGAAGCACCTTCTCGCCACCCGGTACCCAGAACTGGGATCCGCCGCACAATCCGGTTGCAATTGCATCTGCCGCAAATACGATCTCATCCGGAACGTATACGCAGAATGTACCGAACACTTTTCCGCCCTTTTTCTGGTGTTCGATCAGCTCCGCCGGCCGGATGCCATGGATATCTGCCACAACCATATTGTAATAGTCCATACTGTCCGGACGATTTTCCTGGGATAAGAACACATCTCCAAATGCCTGCGGAAGTACCTCACACAATTGATCGTGCAGTTCAAGATTCATCCCCAGATCTTCCCACATTTTACGATAATCAGCCATACTATTTTCCTCCTGTTCTGAATGACTTTTTGATAAGTCAACCGTACCATTTTTAGGAGTTAAGAGCAATGCATACTAAACCAATTGTTTATCGTTAATTTTGATATAAATGTTCTATTTATTTGTTTTTTCTATATACCAAGTATCTCCCGGATTCCCTCCATGCAGCATTCAATCTCTTCTCTGGTATTCGCTGCTCCAAACGCAAAACGTACCGTCCCCTGTGGGTACGTATGGAGAGCCTTATGTGCCATCGGTGCACAGTGAAGCCCCACCCGTGTCATGATGCCGTACTGCTGTTCCAGTTCAAATGCCACCACCGCATTGTCTGCTTCTTCAAAGTCCAGCGAGACCACAGCCACACGGTCTCTGATCCCCTGCTTTCCGGCAATCCGGATCCCCGGAAGTTCCTGCACACGTTCCAGAAAATACTGTGTAAGCGCCATCTTCTTCTGATGGATTGTCCGGATCCCGGTCTCTTCCAGATAGGAAAGCGCCGCGTGCAGACCGATGATGCCCGGCAGATTCAGCGTTCCGCTCTCATACTTATCCGGCAGATAATCCGGCATATCCAGAGAATCCGACTGACTTCCGGTGCCGCCTGCGATATAAGGCGTCATCTCTGCGTCCAGAGCTTCCGAGATCAGAAATCCTCCGATTCCCTGGGGTCCAAGCAATCCCTTATGCCCCGTAAATGCAAGAAAATCGATATGACACGCCTGCATGTCCACATCGATCGTGCCGGCACTCTGTGCCGTATCCACAGCAAAGAACAGATGGTGGCGTTCACAGATCTCTCCGATCTCTCGAATCGGTACGATGGTACCACATACATTCGATGCATGCAGCATAATTACCGCCCGGGTCTCCGGCCGGATCGCGCGTTCCACATCCTCCGGCAGTACCGTTCCGTCCCCGGCGGTGCGCACCATGTCATAGCTCACGCCTCTTCCTTCCATCTGCTTTAACGGACGCATGACCGCATTGTGTTCCATGCCGGTGACCAGAACGTGGTCCCCGCTTTTTAAATATCCCTTGATAAAGTAATTCAGCGAATGCGTGATCCCCGGTGTAAAGATCACACGCCTGGAATCCGCAGAATGAAACAGTCTCGCGAGCTGCATCCGTGTCTCCAGTACCAGGCCCTCCACCTCATAGGCGCCTTCATAATTACCCCGATTAATATTGTATGCGCCCTGCTCCAGAAGCCCCGCCATTGCTTCCGCCACTTTTGGCGCTTTCGGCCAGGAAGTACTTCCGTTATCAAAATAGATCCTTTTCCCCATACTGACTCCTCCATATTAACATTACATTTATTGTAACAGATATTTATAAATCTGTGAACGAGGCATCCATACTGTGCTGATATTTCTTATAGATTTCTTTTATAGTTGCATGCATTCATTAATATTTCCTATTACCGTACACACCTAACTGATGGTATGATAATTGATATGAAACAACGCATGATACGGAGGTATAGATATGGAAGTAATTAAAGATTTGCCAGAGGTATTTGAAGAATTTGCAGAGCAGAGAAAGAATTCTTTTCTGGCAGTAAAAACATTAAAGGACAAAGGCGTTCCGGTTGTCGGAGCATACTGCACTTATTTTCCCAAAGAAATTGCCATGGCGATGGGTGCAGCGACCGTAGGATTATGCTCCACTTCCGATGAGACCATCGCTGAGGCCGAAAAAGACCTGCCGAAGAATCTCTGTCCATTGATCAAATCCAGTTATGGTTTTGCCAAAACGGATAAATGTCCTTTTTTCTACTTTTCAGATGTTGTTGTCGGGGAAACTACCTGTGATGGAAAGAAGAAAATGTATGAATATATGCGTGAATTTAAAGATGTGTTTATCATGGAACTCCCGAACACACAGGGAGAAGAAGCATTAAAGCTCTGGAAAAGTGAAATAATCCGCTTTAAAGAATATCTGGAACAGAAATTCAATGTAACCATTACAGAAGATGACATTCGTGCAGCAATCAAGGAAGAAAATAAAGTAAGACGTTCGTTAAAGAATCTGTACTCTGTGATGCAGAATGACCCGGCTCCGATCACCGGTCAGGATCTGTTCAAGGTATTATATGGCAGCGGCTTTAAGTTTGACCGTTCTGCTATCCCGGCAGAAGTAGATGCACTGACCGCAAAGATCAATGCAGAATATGCCGAAGGAAAGATGCTGGAGAAAAAGCCACGTATCCTGATCACCGGATGTCCGATCGGGGGCGCAACGGAAAAAGTCATTCGTGCAGTTGAAGACAACGGCGGTGTCGTTGTAACCTACGAGAACTGCAGCGGTGCCAAATCCATAGATAAACTGGTGGACGAAGACAATCCGGATGTATACGATGCACTCGCAAGACGTTATCTGAACATCGGATGCTCTGTTATGACCCCGAACCCGAACAGACTGGAACTGCTCGGAAGACTGATCGATGAATACAAAGTAGACGGTGTCCTGGAGATGACCTTACAGGCATGCCATACTTATAATGTAGAGACTCTTGCAATTCGCAGATTCGTCAACGAACAGAAAGGACTTCCATACATTAATGTAGAAACTGATTATTCTCAGGCGGATATCGGACAGCTGAATACCCGTATCGCCGCATTCATTGAAATGTTATAGACATCTACTTTCCTATACTCAGAAAACAGCAGCCCGGAAGAATACTCTTCCTCGGACTGCTGTTTTTCGTACTGATAGACATCCCTGCATAGACAGGATTCTCATATCCATACTATTCTTATATCAATAACATTCCAACACATTTTACCAGAAAAGCCGCAATCCACGCTACCACACACTGGCCGACTACAACACCTGCCGCCCACCTGGATCCCAACTCTCTCTTAATTGATGCCACTGCCGCAACACAGGGTGTGTACAGCAGACAGAACACCAGAAGGCTTGCTGCCGCCAGCGGTGTGATTACACCTGCCAGTTGTGCGGTCGTTCCGAACAGTACCGAAAGCGTGGACACTACGCTTTCCTTTGCCATAAATCCGGTAATCAAAGCCGTCGAGATTCTCCAGTCTCCAAATCCAAGCGGAGCAAATACCGGTGCGATCACTCCGGCGATCATTGCCAGAATACTGTTCTGTGAATCCGTTACTACATTCATATGCAGATCAAATGTCTGCAAAAACCAGATTATAATAGTTGCGATAAAGATAACTGTAAATGCTCTCTGCAGAAAATCTTTTGCTTTTTCCCACAACAGCTGTCCGACATTCTTCGCTCCCGGCATCCGGTAATTCGGAAGCTCCATGACAAACGGAACTGCTTCTCCCCGGAACATCGTTCCGCGAAGCAGGATCGCCATCAGGATTCCGGCAAGAATGCCCCCGAAGTACAACGCGATCATGACAACTGCCCCGTTTTCCGGAAAGAATGCCGCTGTGAAAAACGCATAGATCGGAAGCTTGGCAGAACAGCTCATAAATGGGGTCAGAAGGATCGTCATCTTACGGTCCCGCTCAGACGGAAGTGTTCGGCTTGCCATAACGCCCGGAACCGTGCAGCCGAACCCGATCAGCATCGGAACAATACTGCGGCCCGACAGACCAATCTTCCTGAGCAGCTTATCCATCACAAATGCAACTCTTGCCATATATCCACTGTCTTCCAGAATGGATAGAAAGAAGAACAGTGTCACGATGATCGGAAGGAAGCTTAAGACACTTCCCACACCATTAAAAACACCATCAATCACCAGTGAATGTAGCACTTCGTTGACTTTCCATGCCGTCAATGTCGCATCCACCGCATCTGTAAGCGCCGTAACTCCCAGATCCAGAAGATCCGCAAGCGCCGCACCGATCACGTTAAAAGTCAGCCAGAACACGGCTGCCATAATCCCAATAAAGCAGGGGATCGCCGTATATTTTCCCGTCAGGATCTTGTCCATCCGCATACTTCTTAAGTGTTCTCTGCTTTCTCTTGGCTTTACCACCGTCTCTTTACATACTTTTTCAATAAATGTAAAACGCATATCCGCGATCGCAGCCGAACGGTCAAGACCGCGTTCCATCTCCATCTGCTTTACAATATGCTCAAGCAAGTCCTGTTCATTCTGATCCAGATGAAGCTGCTCCAGAATCAGCTGATCTCCCTCTGCCAGCTTACATGCCGCAAACCGGACCGGAATATCCGCTTCCCTTGCATGATCCTCAATCAGATGCATGATTCCGTGCAGGCATCTGTGCACGGCTCCGCCGTTGTCATCCGCATCACAGAAGTCCTGTCTGCTCGGACGCTCCTGATACTTTGCTACATGAAGCGCATGCTGTACCAGCTCATCAATTCCTTCATTCTTCGCCGCAGAGATCGGAATAACCGGAATCCCCAGTTCGTTTTCCATCTCATTGACCAGAATGGAGCCTCCGTTTTCCCACACTTCATCCATCATATTCAACGCAAGAACCATCGGAATATCCAGCTCCATCAGCTGCATCGTCAGATACATATTCCGCTCGATATTTGTCGCATCTACGATATTGATAATTCCCTTTGGATGCTCATTTAACACAAAGTTGCGTGTTACAATCTCCTCACTGGAATACGGAGACATGGAATAGATACCAGGAAGGTCCGTGACCAGTGTATCCGCATGACCTTTGATAACACCATCTTTTCGGTCTACCGTAACACCCGGGAAATTTCCCACATGCTGATTCGATCCGGTCAGCTGATTAAACAGAGTCGTCTTTCCGCAGTTCTGATTGCCTGCCAGAGCAAATGTCAGTGTGGTTCCTTCCGGAAGCGGATTCTCATCTGCTTTCTCATGGTATTTTCCGCCTTCTCCGAGTCCCGGATGCGGTATCATCTTCTTCTCCGTCTTTTCCGGAACTTCGACGGCATCCCTGACATTTTCAATGTCAATCTTCTCTGCATCTGCCAGTCTCAGTGTCAGCTCATAACTATGTACCCGAAGTTCTACCGGGTCTCCCATCGGTGCATACTTGACCATCGTGACATCAGCACCCGGAATGAGACCCATATCAAGAAAATGTTGTCTTAAAGCTCCTTCTCCGCCCACCGTAAGAACGGTTGCACTTTTTCCGATTGGTAATTCCTTTAGCGTCATCTTTTCTGCTCCTTTATACTAACCATTCATTGTTGATAATCCTTCTCAACTTCAAGGTTAGTATAGTCTAATTGAGATTTTTTGTCAATTACTTCCGAGCAATTGAATCCTGCATATTCCATATTTCTTTCCCATCATCGCACTTTTCCAGACATGGGCATTCTCCTTCTACATAGGAATATTCCGTTCTCTCTTCCGGATACTCCAGAATCATGCGGTCCAGTTTTTCAAGCATCCGTTCTCTGTCTTTTGGCAGTTCCCCGCGCACACGGAACTGAATATAATCATGAAATCCCTCATACCTGATCCCCATCGCACCTTCGATGCTCTGTCCTCCCAGAAGCTCCAGAAGTATGCGTTCTTCCTTCAGATTATCCAGTTCATCAGAAGGAAGATAATTTCCTTCCCGAATATCCTGATACAACGGTACTTCCTTATGAAGAAACATCGAAAAATTCACAACATTATATGGATGCGTCCGGTTCAGAAAATCTGCAAGTGCCTTTGCATTCTCCGGTCCGCGCCCTTTTCCCGCAACTCCCGTCATGATATGAGCATCATAGACCATACCGTTCTCATGCAGCCTGCAGATCGCTTCTTCTGCCTGAATCAGATTATTTCCCTTATTCATAAAAGCGAGTACATCATCCAGTCCGCTTTCGATTCCAAGATACAGATGCTGCACCCCATGCTCATGAAGTGCTTTCAGTTCCGCATCCGTCTTTTTCAGTATGGATGTTACGGTTGCATCCATATTCACACACCGACACTCTGGAAAATACCGTTCTATCATCTGCAGTATCTCCAGCAGATGTTCCGTCTTCATCCCAAATGCATTGCCATCTCCCAAAAAGATCTTCTTGGGACTGCCTGAAAGATTTCTGACACGCCGCAGTTCCTCTTCAATCTGTTCCATGGGAAGCTCCCGATATTTCAGATGACGGAACAGATTACAAAACTTACATTGATTGTAAGAACATCCAACCATCACCGGAAGCATGAATGCAGAGCGCTCCATCGGCGCCCGACAGATCTGTCCTTCATAATTCATCTGTGATTCCTCCTGTCTTATCTCTTATCTCTTATCTTTTATCTTTTATTTCTATCATATCTTTTATTTCTATCATAGCATCGTTTTTCCAAATAACAACCAATATTCTCTGCATTTTCCCGTAGCGAAAGAAAATCCCGGCAGCCTGCTACAGGTACTGTACCAAACTGCCGGGATATCTTTATGTAAGGGAAGTCATATCCTGCATAACTTAAGATTATTCAGCTTTCTTAACCATTGCCGGGTTATCCTCAACGGTGATCTTACCTTTCTTCCAGAGGATACGGGATGTAATAATCGCGATTGGAAGCATTGCAATAATAATGAATCCAACTGCTCCGAACAGAGATCCACCGGAAGTGATTCTTACAAACAGAGAAAGAAGTGTTACGATAATCAATACCGGGATCACGCCTCGGATACCGTGTTTTACTACTTTGTTTCCTGCACTGCTGCTTCCGAAAAGTCCCAGTGTCAGTGAACCGAACAGTGCCGGGATGATGTAATTGGATGCAGTCTTAACCTGCGGAATCTCAAAGATAAATCCAATCTGAGAACTTAACAGCGCTGCCAGTGCAAGGATAATAATTGTCATAATAGAAGAAACAGCTACTGCCACAGATGCAACCGCATCGCCTTCCGGTGTATTCTGTTCTTTCTTTGCAAGCTTAATTGCATTAATTGCTACAGGAAGCTTCAGGTTCATGATATTACCTGTAATATTTCTTTCATAGTACTTCTCTCCCTTTCCTTTGTGAAACTTGGTTTATTTGTGTTCTTCCAGCCATCTCATAGCTGTATATGCATAAACAGCACTTCCCGATGCAAGCACAGATTCATCGAATTTTACCATTGGATGATGCTGTGGATATGCGTATCCCTGATCGGGCTGTCCTGCTGCAAGCGCAAGCATAATAGCCGGAACTTCCTGGCTGACATATGCGAAATCCTCTGAGCCTGCGGACTTTGGTGCCTTTCCCGTTCCTGACATTGCAAGCAGCTGTGCCTGAGTAAATGCTTTTGTAGGTCCCAGAAGTTCCTTCAGATAACCGGCCATACATACAGACAGATCATCATCATTCTTCAGAACCGGACATCCCTTTCCATAGATTACCTCTGCCTCGGCCCGGAAGCTTGCTGCGATACCGGTAGAGATCTCCGTGATTCTCTTCTTGATAAATGCTCTTACCTCTTCATCATAGGTACGGATCGTACCACTCATGGTTACTGTATCCGGAATTACATTCGCCGCCTGACCTGCATGAATCGTTCCGATTGTAAGAGCCGCTTCATCCACCAGCGCCAGCTCTCTTGCGTGAATCTCCTGCAATGCTGTCACGATGTGTGCTGCAACAGTGATCGGATCCACTCCGTTATTCGGCATGGACCCATGACATCCTTTACCCTGGATACGGATCTCATAATAATCTGCACCCGGTGCACTGATTCCTCCGTCACTTACGATTACCGATCCTGCCTGGAACGGAACTCCCGCCATCACATGAATCATCAGAGCCGCATCTACATCCGGATTCTTTAATACACCTGCTTCGATCATGTCATGTGCGCCTTCAAAGATCTCTTCAGCCGGCTGGAACATTAATTTTACCGTACCTTCAATCTCGTCCTCGTGCTTTTTCAGTATCTGAGCCGCTCCAAGCATCATCGTCGCGTGCATATCATGTCCACAGGCATGCATATTGTCCGTCTCTGACGCAAACTCCACATCTGCCTGCTCTTTCATCGGAAGCGCATCCATATCTCCTCTGATCAGGAATACTTTTCCGGGCTTTTTCCCGCCTGCGGTAACAACCACACCTGCTTTTCCACAATCCTGCGGTTCATAGCCCATCGCTGTAAGTTCCGCTTTCACATATGCCTTCGTCTCTTTCAAATCAAACCCAATCTCCGCATGTCTGTGCAGATAATGCCTTTTTTCAATCAAATCCTGTTCATAATCCTGAACCTCTTTCATTAATACTTCTGCATTCATCTCAACTCCACCTAACTTTCTTTTTGACATTTAAGGAACATTAAAAGAACACTTCTTTTATTTCATTATACATCACTATTATTTAAAATGCAAATACATTTATAACGTTTTTCTATATTTTGTAAGAATTGAATAATAATTATACTTCTTCCTGATTTTTGGAAGATTATTCTTGATTTTCAGAACATTATGATAGAAAATAACAGTAGATTATTTAACAGCTGGGGGAAAACAACTATGAAATCACATCTTTTGATTATATCATCGGTATATCTGTCACAATATTTGCATGATATGATGTCGGCATATGCTGATCAGATTGAATACCGAATCGTCGAATACCACGCATTTACGGAATTGAAGAACATTTACGACACACACGAGCAATGGGCTGACGGAATCCTGACTACCGGTATTGTCGTGGAGACCATACTCAGGAAATCTATTCCACATATCCCTGTACCGGTCCTGTCACTCGCTACAAATAATGAGAGCTTTTACAGAATCCCATTATCTTTGATGATTGAAAACCGGGATCTCTCACCGGATCGGATTGTATTTGATGTATTTCTGAACACCAAACCATTTGCATCTGTATATGATATACTGGAATATGAAAATATTAATTCCATGTTTCCTGCTTTTATCAAATGGCTTACTTCCGCTTCTCTGCAGGAACTTTATGCTGCCGAAGACCAGGCTTTTGATATCATCCGGCAATTATGGAAAGAGGATAAAATTGATATGGTGATCTGCCGGTACGGGAATCTGGTTCCGCGCCTGAAAGCGCTTGAGATTCCATGTGTATTTGCCACTTCCAGCACTGAATACCTGCAGCAGACGCTGGAACTTCTGATGTCTCAGATTACCGTAGACAAACTGACCGCACACGCTCCTGCAGTAATATCCATCACCCCTTCCCCCGATTCCAAAGAGAACTGGACGGAACTTTTAGATGTCACTTTACAGAAAGAAATTCTCGACTTTGCTCATAAGAACGACATCGAATTTCTGATACAGAAAAAGAAGAGTTCTTATCTGATTCTGACTGAGAAAGCAATCCTTTCCTATCTTACACAGGATTATCAGAAGAGTCTTCTGTCCAATTACCTGAATGATCATCTGGATTTTCCGCTTGTCATCTCCTACGGCATCGGAAACACTCTGGAGGAAGCGATGGAACATGCTGCAATGGCTTTTCGTTCCTCAAAAAACACCGGATATTCCTACCTTGTTAATGACAGCAATCAGCTGATCGGCCCTCTCTACGCTGATCAGCCCGTAATTACCAGCTATATGTTAACACCTCAGATTCAGGAAATTGCCCGGCAGACATCCCTTTCTGCTTCCACGATCCATCGGTTGAACCGAATGATTCTGTTTCTTGGAAGACGTGATGTTACAAGTACAGACCTTGCTGATGCCTTCCATATCACAACACGCGGCGCCAACCGGATCCTTCAGAAGCTTGAGTCTTCCGGGCTTGCACGAACCTCCTTCTATCGGCCACAGCACATGAAAGGAAGACCGACCAAGGTCTATCATATTGATTGGGATATCTGATCTGCATTTTAGGATTGACAAAAAAGAAATGATTGTATATGATATATAGAAATCTCTTTGCACTGAATACATCCAAAAAGGGATGCGGGATTTACAGTACAAACTGATCAGGCGGCAGACATTTTTATCTGCGAAGCCGGGCCGGGTGACACACGGCAGCAGATGATAAGTAACATCTGTGGGACAGTACATGACACGTTCCACAGATGTTTTTTTATATTCTTTTCACTATTATGCGTTATGGGAGGACTCTCTTATGAAAGATCAATCACAGAATATCAATGAAGCAAAGATCATTAATCAGATCTCAACGGTTGGGATTTTTGGAAATATTTTACTGACTTCATTCAAATTATTTGCCGGAATTCTCGGACATTCCGGTGCCATGGTATCCGATGCCATCCATTCCATGTCGGATGTATTTGCAACGTTTATCGCTTTTCTCGGAGTAAAACTTTCTCAGAGGAAGGCAGATAAGAATCATCCTTACGGCCACGAGCGAATGGAGTGCGTCGCCTCTATTATCCTGGGTATGATCCTTTTGATCACCGGTCTTGGAATCGGATTTTCCGGCCTAAAAAAAATAACTGCCGGAAACTATAACGAACTGGCTTCCCCAGAAACCATTGCTCTGGTGGCCGCAATCGCATCTATCCTGATCAAGGAAGCCATGTTCTGGTACACACGTCACTATGCAAAAATACTGGATTCTGCAGCATTCATGGCAGATGCATGGCATCACAGATCCGATGCGTTTTCTTCTATCGGCTCTCTCATCGGTATCGGCGGCGCAATGCTTGGTTTCCCGGTACTGGATCCAATCGCCAGCGTTGTTATCTGCTGCTTCATCCTGAAGGTCGCATATGACATTCTGAAAGATGCACTCGATAAAATGCTCGATACCTCCTGCAGCGAGGAATACGAACAGGAGCTTTCTGACTATATACAGAAGCAGGACGGCGTGGTACGTCTTGATCTTCTTCGTACCAGGATGTTCGGCAATAAGATCTACATTGATACGGAAATCGCTGTGGACGGAAATATGACATTAAAAGATGCGCATGATATCGCGGAACATGTTCACGACAAAGTAGAACAAAAATTCCCCAATACCAAGCACATCATGATTCATGTGAATCCGGCATAACACCAGAATGATTCACAACTATTCAGCACTTACGTGCTTTCTTTTTCATATCCCTGCACGTAGACGAAACGGTCTTCATCGTTTGTGCGGTTCATCTCATAGTCTGCAGAAAGAACCGCGCGAACCAGATCTTTTCCCTCGTTTTCCACTGCAGTCAGGCGCAGGTGCAGTGCTTCTTCCAGCTGCTGCACCGTCATGTCATCCAGGAATATCTCTTCCCCGCTTCGAAGCATGTTGCAGGTAATCAGAAGCGTATCTCCAAGATCGGTACCACTTTCTCGCCGCTCACTCAGCTGCCGCTTTAAGTCCTGTCCTGTAATCAGACCGGATACTGTAACCGTCTCCCCGAAAAAATCATTGCGTATCGCAAACACATGTATATGAAGTCCCGGAAAGGCTTCCATCATCTTTTCCGCAAACGTCCTGATCGTTGGATAAGCCAGTTTCCCGGTTGCAATCGTCAGCGTCCTCTTTACGTTCTCTCTCCATACCGGATATTCTTTCATCCGGAGGATCCGTTCCAGTTCCTCCTGCACTTCCGTCTCCAGAAGCCGCATCATCCCGACTCCGTTCTCCAGCTGAATGTATCCATCGTAACGTTCCTCTTCCGGAAATTCTCTCTCCGCCAGAATATACCACTCATCGCTTGCATGGATAAAATGCAGACCATATTCCTCATAGAATTGCTGCTGATATCCTTCAATCTGATCAATGACTTTTCCTGCATCCTCTTTCGTAAAAAGCTCTAACGGATACAGGCCCTCTCTGTATCTGGTCAGTCCGGCCGGAACTACCGATACACTTCGCATAAACGGAAGATATCGGGACAGATCCCGAACGGAGCGGTCCAGTTCCTCCCCGTCATTCATTCCTTTGCAAAGCACAATCTGTCCATTCATCTCAATATGTGCCTCGTACAGATCGTTCAGAAACTTCAATTTTTCACCGGCAAACCGGTTATGGAGCATCTTGCAGCGAAGTTCCGGGTTGGTCGTCTGTATGGAAATATTAATTGGTGCAAGCTGCATATGAATGATGCGGTCTATGTCTTTCTGCTTCATATTCGTCAGAGTAATATAATTGCCCTGAAGGAATGACAGTCTGGAATCATCATCCTTGAAATACAATGTTTCGCGCATCCCCGGAGGCATCTGATCGATAAAGCAGAAGATACACTGATTGCTGCAGGAACGATACTCGCTCATCAGACCATTTTCAAATTCTACCCCCAGCTCTTCATCATAGTCCTTGTCGATCTCCAAAAGCCATTCCCCGCCATCCTGCTTGCGGATCAGTACTTCCACATACTCATCCTTCATCAGATAACGATAATCAAACACGTCTTCAATTTCTTTATCATTAATCGCAAGAAGAACATCTCCCTGCTCAATTCCCAGTTCTTCGGCAATCGAACCCGGATATATTGTTTTTATCAAATGCCCTGTGTCTTTTTTCATCTGCGGTTACACCTCTCTATCTGTTTATATCCATTCAGATCTGTTCCAATCTATCATCAGTCTTATCCAATTATAAACGTTCTACACAAGAAATGCTACACTTTCTTCTATCTTGCATTATGACGTGACTTAATCAGTTCTTAAGATTTTTTCGATTTCTTTAAGAGAATTAACATACTTTGGACATATTTTTCCCTTATAATGTGAAACAGATAGTTGAAAGACACATTCAACTATCTCCCCCCTCATAAAGTAGGCACCGGTGAAAATACGGTGCGACACTTTACTCTCATTCCTTTAGATAACTATAACAACAACGAAAACCCGTTAGCCGCTCAGCTAACGGGTTTTCGCCGTATCTGTCTTCTTATTCGATTGTTACATCCGGCTCGGATGGAGCAGCTGCATGAACCGCCTTTTCATCCTGTCTTGCAATGTACTGAACCAGGCTGATACATTGATTAGAATATCCCCATTCATTGTCATACCAGGCAATCAGTTTTACAAAAGTTTCATCCAGCATCAGTCCTGCTTTTACATCAAATACACAGGTATTATAATTCGCTCTGATATCCCCGGACACGATCTCATCGTCATTGTATTCAATGCCATTCAACCCAACCGCATGTTGCTCCTCCAAGAATATGGAAACCATTCGGCGCCTCGTACTTGCGGAAAACGGCATTACATTTCTTCCGACCTCATATCTGCCTTGCGGATACCGACTATTCGTTATCGTCATCCTCTCAGAATATGTCATAGAGAAAAAACCAGGGTGTCAAAAGGGAAAATATTTGACACCCTGATCTTCGTTCATTGACATGATAGTCAATCATTCATTTCTTATCTTCTACGTCTCTTAATAACTACAGTGCCTCCTGCAATTACTGCACCTGCAAGAAGAATCAGGTAAAGAGTAATCGGAGCTGTATCGCCGGTCTTTACAGCGCCCTTGGCATTTGCATCAGATGCTGTATTCGAAGAACCTGAATTGTTATCGGTCGTTCCACCGGTGCTTCCATTATCAGAACCGCCTGCATTACCAGAATCACCATTTCCCGAATCTCCTTTTCCCGGATCCTCGGAAGATGATCCTGCTGCTAAAATGGTATATGGAGAGTAACCTCTTGCACGTGGAACGTGATAAGTCACGTCATTCATTGTAATTTCCTGTACCGGATCCCAGAAAACATAACCCAGATAGCCGGTATCATCCCAAACATACCCATCACCATAGCTTTGATCTTCTGTTACCTTCCACATGGTACTGTAATCAAAAGAAATACCAAATACTTCATCCGGAGAAGGAATTAATTCTCCCAGCACATAATAGTTGCCCGGTTCAGATGGAGCGCCATCCAACTCATTTCCTTCACTATCATAATAGGTCAGGACATATTTTCCTTCCATTTCAGATTTCGGTACTTCTTTGCCCAGAATATATGTCTGGAAGTAATCATCCAGTTCAATCGGTGATCCATTTGCAACAAATTCATGTCTATATGCATCACTTACAACAACTGCATAGTCATCACCATACCATGTAAAGTACAGTGCGCTCATAAGTTCATCATGCTGTGCAGCGATCTCCTCTTCTGTAGAAGCTTCATAACCCACCTCATGTCCGGTCATATAATTAAGAAGCTCTCTCGTAACATAATCCATGCTGTCTTCATCCGTTCCACCATAGATTACTCTTCCATCTGCGGTACCCTCTTTTACATTTTCATCATTGACAATAACAATAGCAGATTTGTAACGTGATAACACGCCATAATAAGCCAGATAGTGAGCTGCGTCATAAGAAGTCTCTGCCGGAACAATCTTGCCATTTTCATCATACGTCAACCCAAAATAAGTATCTTTTGCTTCCGTACCGATACCGGACTCATCGGATTCTGCTTCGATTGATGAGAAGTTAAAATAAATCTGTGTTTCTTTGAATGGTTCTGTATTCTGGATATGCTCCATATATTTTTGAGCCAGTTCTTCAAATTTGTCCTGCTCATCTGCAGTAAATCCTTCACCTGTAATTACAATTGTCTTATTATTGTAATATACCGCAGCACCCGGATAGGTTGATGCATCATCATGATTTACCAGTGTTGTCATCTTGTAATTAATATCAAAAGATGCCTTTCCTTTTCCCACAACCTCTGTCGGGTTACTCTTATCGTATGCCAGAATTTCCACATTGTAGCTTCCCGGTTTTGCAGGAGCATCTTCGCTCTCATACTCATTTGTAACTTTCTTTGTATACGGCATAGTACCTGTATATTTTATTGATACGTCATAAGAGCCCTCCGGCAGATCTACCGTGTAGTTCACGTCTGCAGGCTCTCCGTCATATACCTTTGAAGCGACATCAATGGAGATATTATATGGTGGCTCAATGGTATATGTCCCACTCAGGGAACATTTTTCAAAAGTATCGTTTCCTGCAAATTCAGCTTTAAATGAATAATTTCCTTTCTTTACAGGCGCACTGTCCAGTGGGGCTCCGTTTTCATCATAATATGTAATCTGCAAATCTGTACTCAGATCTTCGCCTTCTACTGTATTGTCTGCTTTTCGAAGAATAAAGTAATTTTCAATGTCTGTTTCTCCACCTTCGCAGAATTCTGTTGCATATGGCTGGAAGAAAAGTTTTGTTACATTGGACTTTGCAGAAAATGCTTTACGAAGTTCTTCCTTACACACTTCACAGAACTCAAACTGCTTACCAAGATAACGCATCTTACAGTTTTGAGATGGACGATACCAGCCATCGCCACCTTCGTCATATTCATATACCCCTACGCCATTTTTCCCGACAAACTTCGCCCATGGCACTTTTGCCGGATCAGATTCCGCTGTCATATTGGCATACTCACGCTCATAACCTGCGGAAAAGTACTCATCCGCAAGATCCGGAATGGTATGTCCCAATTCATGAAGCATCATCTCCAATGCTTCTGAATTCAAAGATGCTAAGCAGACCTCTCCGCCACTTCCACCGTAAGTTGTGGAATTGACAATGATAACACTATAGTCAGCTTCCGGAACTGTAACTGCCTTCAATGCATCCAGCTTCTTCATTCCTTCATCCCCAACCGTAACCAGACGCTGCATACCGCCTGACCAGAAAGTTGTGCCAAAATAAGTGTCACGTGTATCTGCATCGGCTGCCTCTTGTGTCTGTGCATTATCAGCACGGGCGCCTGATTCATTCGAAGCAGTTCCAACTGCATAAAACTTTACAGAATCTTTATACTCATCCCACGGAGATGTTTCCATAACATAATTTGCAGTCTTTTCTGCCTCTTCAAAGAACTTATCCTGCTGGTCAGCCGTAAATCCATCCCCGAAAATCAAGAGAACTAACGCATCTTTATCAGCCAGAGCTTTGTCACCATACACGAGTTTCCAGTCAGTGATGTCGTCCTCCACTGAAGCAGTCATAATCCCTTCTTCATCGACTTCTTCCAAAACTGTTGTTTCTTCTGAACTATCCCTTTCTAAAACTTCAGAAGCATCCGGGGTTTCCGGTACAATTACAGGAGTATCTTCTCCTGCGACATCTTCCGTCTCCTTCGCATCTGCATCTTCAACAGATACTACATCTGTATCGCCTTCTGCATGTACAACAGCACTGCTGATTGGTGAAATGCAGAGAGAAAACACCAGAAGCACTGCAAGCAAAGAAGTCATCAGATGTCTGTTCATTTTTTTCTTCATTTTCTTCCTCCTTTAATAATTATAGTTGTTCAGAATCTTTCACTCCAGATTACTATCGTTTAGATTCCGTTAAGCAATTATGCTCTATATTATGTAATATTACTATAAGCCAATAAATTTGTGAAGGATTTTTTGAATACAATTTATTGTTTTTTATTATTATTTTTTTTAATTTCATTCATTATAACCAAAACGAAGGCGCAAATTTACATTCACGCCTTCGTTTCATCTTATTCTTCTATCGTTTCAGCTGCTTTTGACGGATCCCACTTTCCATTTGCATCTACATAGTAAGGTCCGATCCACTGATCTCTTGCCATGACTCCGTCCGCTCCCAGATAGTAATTGCCAACCCACTGACTGACTACTTTCTTTCCATTTGTTCCAAAGTAATAATAATTATCTCCGATCAGAAGCCAGCCAGTTGCCATTGCTCCGCTGTTCTTTACGTAATAGGTATCTCCGATCCACTGATCTATGCACATGATTCCCGTTGCCGGATCCATATAGTACCAGATATTCCTGGACTGAACCCATCCGGTCAGTTTCGCTCCACTGCTCTTCAGATAATACCAGTTTCCGCCAAGCTCCAGCCAGCCGGTTGCCATTGCTCCACTGCCTTTTACATAATAAGTATCTTCGATCCACTGATCTGTGCACATGATTCCCGTTGCCGGATCCATATAATACCAGATATTTTTTGATTTTACCCAGCCGGTTACTCTTGCACCACTGCTGTTCAGGTAATACCATCCTTCATCCAGCTTCAGCCAGCCGGTCGCCATTGCTCCGTTGCTCTTCACATAATAGGTGTCTGTGATCCACTGATCTGCACACATAATTCCTGTTGCAGGATCAAAATAATACCAGACATTCCTGATACTCTTCCATCCAGTCACACGATAGCCTTTTGCATTGAAATAATACCAGTTTCCATCAATTTTTTTCCAGCAGCTGTATGGATAACTTCCATCCGGATTCCGATACCACCATCCTCCGGCACCCTGCACCCAATTGTTGTCTTCCGGTTCTGGATCTGGTTCCTCTTCGATTTCTTTCAGAACAAACCGAACCTCTTTTGTACCGCTTAATGCCTCTCCGTCTATTTCCACAATAATTACATCTGAACTGGTAGACCGAACGGCAAACTCATGCCATGCAGGATCAACTGTGTATTCCTTTTCACCAATGATTATCGTTTCATCCTGCGGTGCAACTGTAATCTTCTGTGTACCATAGTCTGCCGTACTCATTGCATATTCAATCACGCCATTATAACTGTAGTGTGTACGCTTATATCCATCCAGTGCAATGGTAAATGGAATTCGGTCTGTCAACTTATTTCCATCCGAATCTACAACCTGAATCCGGATCGTATACTTATCACACAATGCCGGTTTTTCAATTTCTATCAGTCCTTCTCTTGCTGCCTTCAGATTGTCTGCTGCTTCATTCACCTGTTCCTGCGTTGCATTCTCATCATGATATACACGTCTGGCTTCCGCAAGGGCATTTGAAAATGCTTCATAAGACTCTGCCGTATAATCATCTGCTTTTCCTTCATATGAAGATGCAAAGAATATCTGATCATCCAGTTCCTTCTTATCGACAGCCTCTGGTTCTGATCCTCCTCCGGCTGGATGTATTACATATGTCAGTTTGATGCCATCAACGAACGGCTGATCATCTACCGTCGCAATACTTGCCATATAACTGCTGTTTGTTACCGTAAAACAGTGTACATCTTCTGTCGTGTATCTACTGTCGTCCAGTCGGATATATGTTGTATAACCATACTGCAGCGGTCCATATACATAATATGTAATGACTCCGTTTGCATCAGATGTAAGCGGCACTTCTTCATCCACAGTCTCACCGATCCATGCCTTAAATGCAACTCCGGATACCGGATTCCCTTCTTCGTCTACGATCTTCGCACGGAAACGGCCTGCCTGACATGAGTAATCTACTTCTGCCGGTTTCTTCACCAGTGCGCTGATTGCATTCTCAAGCGCCTCTACCTGTACATCAACCTGATTCTGTGTAGCTGTTTCATCATCATACACAGCCTGTGCTTCTGCAATCACCTGCTGGAGTTCTTCGAACCCGCTCTGATAATCATCTGCATTCAATGCTCTTGCTTCCGTAAGCTTACTCTCTAATGCACTTTTATTGACTTTCACTACAAGTCCGTTTCTTGCCTGAAGCAGCGCTGCACATGCTTCATCAACCTCCTGTTGTGTCGCATTGCCATCCTCGAGAACCTCTTCTGCTTCTGTCAGTCTGCTCTGATATTCTGCCCAGCTTTCTGCAGTATAATTCTCCTGTGAATAACTGTACTGCATGTTGACTTCTTTCTGTAATTCAGATTTGTTTGCAAGCTTTGTAAGTCCTGCTTCTGCCTGTTTGATTGCCGCAGCAGCTGCATTATAGTCATTCTGTGTCGCATTGTCGTCTGCAACAGTATTTTCCGCATCTGAAACAGCAGTTGTCAGTACACTGTAGCTGCCCGGTGTATAACTTCCGCTTTTATACTGTTTTGCAGCTTCTATATATTCTTCCAACACTGTGCTGTCCGGTTTTCTCTCATTCGTTTTGTCCGGCGCACCGTCTGCTCTCAGTTTTACCGTTACTACTTTTTCATAATCAACATCAACAGGAGATCCATCCACTGTCTTGTAATATCTTTTACCATCCTTTACTCCGATTGTCACAAGGAATGGTTCCACATCATATGGTTCTTCATGACAGGCCAGAACTTCCCATGTCTTTCCATCTTCCCAGCCCGGAGAAGCCTGAAGATAAGCAATTCCCGTATATGGATCCGACAACTGGTTCCATGCTTCTGCTCCGGTTTCCGGCACCCGGATCTGGAACTTGAATGGACGGGTAAAGAGATTGCCATTTTCGTCTTTTACAATTAATTTTAATTCCGTCAGAATATCTGTTTTTTCCAGTCCGGACATCGCTTCGTTCAATCCTGAGACAGCTGCATCCACATCTTCTTTTGATGCATCTGCATCTTCATATACCACTCTTGCCCGGTTCACTGCTTCTTCAAAGCTCTGATAGCTGCTGTCCGTATACTTGTATGCTTCCGTTATCTGTTCTGCGCCTTCAAGTAATTCCAGCAGTCCGGATTTATCCACATATTCATCCTTTGGAATCAGAACAAACTTCAGATCCTCCAGACCTGTTGCGAGATTCCCGTTCACAGTCGCTGTCGTATTCCCCCAGTTTACTGAATAGGTAATAGCTGCCGGTTCTGCTACATAGATATCTCCTGCCGGAGCAATCTCAATCTCATCATACATCGCATCCGTTGCAGTATGTGTCAGAGTCAGCTGTCCAAAAGAATCTGTCTTTACGGTTTTGCTGGTCTCAGAAAATGCGTTACGTGATGTCTTGGTAAATTCAGCATCTGCAATCGGAACGCCTTTCTTATCTACCACCTTGATTTCCAGTCGGTTCCATATCGGCTGTCTCTCTCCGTCAATATCGTATTCCGGATAATACTCAGGTTCCCCGCCATTTTCCACCTTCTGCTTGTTAGATCGTGCTGCTTCCACACGATTTTCATCAATATAGGTCTTCTGTTCTGTACTCAGTGCATCGTAAGCATCCAGTGCCTTCTGTACATTGGTAAGATCAGAAGTCTGCATTTTACTGATATTAAACAGGCTGAACAGTTTATTAACCTCGATGGCCGCAAAGAGATCCTCTTTTTTCGACTCATCCGGAAGCACCGTCTTGTCTTTGTCAAGTTTTAACAGTCCGGCGAGCGGCGTGAGATCTGTAATCCCACTGTTTCCTGCCAGATTCAGTTCCTGAAGTTCCGTCATACCCGCAATCGCCGATACATCTGTCAGCTTATTATGAGAAGCATCCAGAAAATACACCTTTTTCAGCTTACTCATATCCGGCAATGAAGCAATCTGATTCTGAGAAATATCAACATATTCCAGATTCTCCAGCTCTGCGATGGCATCCACACTTGTAATCTTATTGTAGGACACATTCATTCTCTTCAGTTTCTTCATGTCCTTTACTGAAGAAATATCTGTAATCTCCCGATTAACTGACAGATCCAGCAATGTCAGATTTGTAAGCGTACTTAATGCCGTTATATCATTGATTCCATCCTGCTTCAGAATCAGCTCCTGAAGCTGTGTCAGTTCCGAAAGAGGAGACAGATCTGCCAGACTCTTTCCTTCTACCGCAGAAGTATATGCAATATCAACCATGGTCGCAGACTTTGCGTACTGAATTCCTTCCAGACTTTCAATCCAGAACTGCTTTCCTTCCCACGCTTCCGTTTCAAAATCCTCCGGATGTGCACATAACTCATAGGAAATATTTTTAACAGACTTATCACCAACCACATCGGCCGTCAATTTGATACTTCCCTGAATCGAATTCATAGCTGCACGAATCGCCCAGTGAAGAATCGGGTCTTTAATGACTTCCTCTTCTGACGGCTCATAGACATCCTCCGGCTCAAGTCCGCCGCAGGTGTCTGCCCTGGCAGTTATCCCCGTGCCTACCATGCCGCTTACCACCATCACTGCCGCCAGTATCGCAGCAATCATGCTTCGCTTTCTTCTCATTTTTTTCATTTTTCTCCTCCTCTGCAATTGAAAAGCATACCTAAGTATAGTAATTTTTATTATAGTATAGGCCCTGTCAATCGTCCAATTGATAGGGCCTATATACTACATATACTTATTACTGTTTTCTATAGCATGGTCTTCTCATGCAAAGGAAAGAGAAGTTCCATCTTCGTCCCTTTTCCAATCTTACTCTCCACCTTAATCCTGGCATCATGGATCATCGCTCCGTGTTTTACAATGGAAAGGCCAAGTCCTGTGCCTCCGGTTTCTTTTGAATGGCTCTTATCCACGCGGTAGAACCGCTCAAAGATCCGCTCTTTCTGATCTTCCGGAATCCCGATTCCCGTATCTGTAACGATCACTTTCTTTCCCTGCAGGGTATTGCCGACCCACACGCTGAGAGATCCGCCTTCCTTGTTATACTTAATTGCATTTTCACAGATATTATAGATCATCTCATCCAGAATATGTCGGATTCCTATACAGGATACCGCTTCTCCTGTCATCTCGATATGCACTTTTTTCTGTGCTGCCTGCGGAGCCAGACGACTGCATATTTCTCTGGTAAGCTGATAAAGATCCACTTCTTCCTTCTCAACATCTATATTACCTTCATCCAGCTTCGAAAGCTTAATGATATCTTCTACCAGCGTAATCAACCGCCTTGCTTCATTATATATGCGTTCGGAAAAGGCTTTCATATCCTCCGGCTTCACAAGTCCATCCTTCATGATCTCCGCATATCCAGAGATGGAGGTAAGCGGCGTCTTCAATTCATGCGAAACATTAGCAGAAAATTCTTTTCTCATATTTGCTACTGCATCTTTTTCTTTGTTCTGTCTGTCAATCCTTTGAAGCAGCGGAGTCAACTCTTCATATACATCATTTTCCAGCGGATACTCCAGATCCAGCTGGTTAATCGGGCGAATCAGTCTCGTCACCTGACATCTTACGAGAATCCAGGCAAATATCAGCATGACCACCGCTATGATACCCATAACCGGAAGCACCCGGAGTGCTGTACGAAATGCGGTATCCACCGACCTTGATACTCTGAGGATATCACCATCTTTCAGGCGAACCGCATAATAAAACATCTCCTGGTTCAGTGTATCAGACTCCCGGATATCCTGCCCGCTTCCATTTTTGATTGCCTTTTGGATCTCCGGCCGGTTTTTGTGATTCTGAAATGTTACCTCATCCTCTTTGGAATCATATCTTACATTGCCTTCCGGATCGATCAGCGTAACACGGGTATTTTTTCTGACCGCATCCATCTGCTCCAGATAGGCTTTACCGGAGATGTCGATCGCCGCACAGATATAGTCTGCCTCCTGCCTGATCTCATCTTCTATAATGCTGATAGTCTGCCTGTATACAACAAACGTGGTGATTGCATATGTAATCAGCAATGTTGTCGTAATCACCAGAATCATACTCTGTTGAATCTTTTTTCTCATACCGCGCTCCCGCCTGCATTCTGCCCTTTCAGCTTTTTGTCTGCTACTTATTCACTCATACGATATCCGACACCACGAACAGTCTCTATCCGTTCTCCTGATTTTCCAAGCTTTTGCCTGAGCGTCCGGACATGCACATCCACTGTTCTGGTCTCGCCGTCAAAATCATACCCCCAGATATCCTCCAGAAGCTGATCTCTTGTCAATACAATATTAGAATTCTTCATCAGCCGTTTCAGAAGTTCATATTCTTTCAGCGTCAGATTGACTACTTCTCCGGCAGCCGTCACTTCATGCTTCTTTGTATTGATCTCTATATCTCCCAATACAATCGTATCCTCACTACGGGCATTCATGGAACTGCTTCTTCTAAGAACTGCCTTGATTCTGGAGACAAGCTCCATCATGCCGAACGGCTTCGTCACATAGTCATCGGCTCCGGAATCCAGTCCTTTCACCTTATCATATTCTGCACCTTTTGCCGTCACCATGATGACTGGAATATCTCTGGTCTTTGGAGAAGCTTTCAACTTTTTAAGCAGTTCCATTCCATCTTCTCCCGGCAGCATGATATCAAGCAGAATAAGCTCTGGCGTTTCCAACGCCAGAGCTTTTAAAAAGGAACTGCCATCCTCATATCCGCGGGCTTTGAATCCTGTACTTTCCAGGGTATACACCACCAGTTCACGTATATTACTGTCATCTTCCACACAAAATATCATTCTTTCAGTCTCCTTACATGTTCAGGATCTCCATTTGCCCGGTTTGACCGGTGATATCCCTTATACTTTACTTTCTTTATGGATGCCTGTGATTGAAAATTCCACCCATTCAGCGATATTTGTTGCGTGATCTCCGATACGCTCCAGATACTTCGCCACCATGATCAGATCAATTGCCTCCCGGCCCTGATCTCCTTTGCGATCTGCAATAAAACGAATCAGGTGATTTTTGTTCTCTTCAAACATTTCATCCACTTCATCATCCGCATCCATGACACGTCTGGATAATTCCAGATCTTTTTCCACATATGCAGTCACACTGTCTCTGACCATCTTGCCTGCCGCCTCGGACATCTTTACGATCAGCGGAATCTCCATTGCTTCCGATTTATTTTCGGAGATAATGATCTCTGCAATGTCCGCCGCCTGGTCTCCGATACGTTCCATGTCCGTAATCATCTTAAGTGCCGCAGAGATCTGACGCAGATCTCTTGCAACCGGCTGCTGCTGGAGAAGGAGCTTCAAACACAGACGTTCAATGTCTTTTTCCATCTGGTCAATCTCTTCGTCTGCCTCTCTTACTTCCTGCGCCTCTTCCATACTTCCCTTTTCCAATGCTTTTGTCGCTCTGTTGATTGCGATCTCACACAGTTCACCCATATGAATGAGCTGCTTATTAAGTGTTTCCAGCTGCATATCAAACTTATTACGCATATCCTAACCAAACCTCCCTGTAATATAATCTTCTGTTCTCTTATCTGCCGGTATAGAGAATAATTTTTCTGTATCGTTATACTCTACAACTTCACCCAACAGGAAAAAGGCTGTATTATCAGATACACGCACCGCCTGCTGCATATTATGTGTTACCATAACGATAGTATAATCTTTTTTTAATTCCATCGCAAGGTCTTCAATCTTAGAAGTGGAGATTGGATCCAGTGCCGATGTCGGTTCATCCATCAATAGCACCTCCGGCTGAACTGCAAGTGCTCTTGCAATGCAAAGTCTCTGCTGCTGTCCTCCGGACATTCCGAGTGCGCTCGACTTCAAACGGTCTTTACACTCATCCCAGATCGCTGCATCCCGCAGTGACTTTTCCACAATATCATCCAATTTTGCCTTCGAATGAATTCCATGTGTTCTCGGACCATATGCGATATTATCATAGATGCTCATTGGAAATGGATTCGGTTTCTGGAATACCATTCCCACTCTCTTTCTCAACAGGTTCACATCAATATCTTTATATATATCTTCTCCATCCAGCAAAAGTTCACCTTCAATACGACAGCCTTCTACCAGATCGTTCATACGATTGATTGATTTCAGCAATGTGGATTTTCCACATCCGGACGGACCGATAAATGCTGTGATCTTATTTGCCTCAATCTCAAGATTGACATTTTTCAATGCATGGAAATCACTGTAATACAGCTCCATATTCTTTATGCTTATTTTACTCATGCTTCTTCCTCTCTATGCTTTTGTTAACTTCTTTGCCAGTACACTGGATAATGTATTGATCCCGACAACCACAACAAGCAGAATGACCGCAGTGGCATAAGCCTGATCCATATACAGACCCTCGCTCGCCAGATTATACATATGAACAGCCAGTGTTCTTCCTGAACTCATCACACTCTTTGGAAAATCTGCAACCGTACCCGCAGTATAGATGAGAGCGGCGGTCTCTCCGACGATTCTTCCGATAGCCAGGATCACTCCTGCCAGAATTCCCGGAATCGCAGAAGGCAGCACGATGCGAAATACCGTACGCAGTTTTCCTGCTCCCAGTCCGAAGCTTCCTTCTCTATAAGAATCCGGCACCGCTTTCAGCGCTTCCTCCGTACTTCTCATAATCAGCGGAAGTACCATGATTGACAGGGTAAATGCACCCGCCAGGAGCGAAAATCCCCATCCACACGTCGTTACGAAGAACAACATACCGAACAATCCATATACAATAGAAGGGATTCCCTGCAGTGTCTCTGTCGTCAAACGAATAATCTCTACAAATTTATTTCCACGAGACGCATATTCCACCAGGAAGATAGCCGAAAATATACCGAGCGGCACTGCAATCAAAAGGGATAACAATGTCATAATAATGGTGTTTATCAGCGCCGGCATCAGAGATGCATTTTCAGAAGAATAGTTCATCGAAAAAAGCGATGGTTTCAGATACGGAACACCATGAATCAATATATATGCGATCAGGAAGATCAGTACCGTGAATGTCAGAATCGCGGACAGCATAACCAAAAGCATCATAAGCAGTGATCCCGGTGTTCTTTTGTATGATTTCATTTTTTGTTTAAATGTAACGCTATTACTACTCATGGTCATTCCTCCTGTTTAAAAGTGCTACGCAGAAATTAATGATCAGAATAAATACAAACAGTACCACACCGGTTGCAATCAGTGCCTCTCTGTGAAGCCCTGCCGCATATCCCATCTCAATTACGATGTTTGCTGTCAGGGTTCTGACGCCTTTAAAGATTCCGGACGGCATTCTTGCCTGGTTTCCGGCTACCATAATCACCGCCATCGTCTCACCGATTGCACGTCCTACACCCAGTACAATCGCTGCAACCACACCAGACTTTGCTGCCGGAAGAATTACCCGGAAAATTGCTCTTTCATGTGTTGCTCCCAGTGCAACCGCGCCCTCATAATATTGTTCCGGAACTGCACGAAGAGAAGACTCTGTCAGTCCTATAATGGTTGGAAGAATCATCATTCCCAGAAGCAGAGATGCCGTAAGAATGCTGCTTCCATTTCCGGCGCTTCTCAATATGCCCATCTCTTTCAGATCACGTCCAATTTCCCGGATCAACGGAACCAGAACGACCAATCCAAAAAATCCATATACAACGGAAGGAATACCTGCAAGCAGCTCTGTAGCTGTTTTCAACGGCTTATAGATCTGCTTCGGACAATAAAATGCCATAAATACCGCCGTCAGAATACCGATTGGAACTCCAAACACAATTGCCCCTGCCGTTACATACAAACTTCCGACAATCATAGGGAGAATTCCATAGATGTCATTATTCGGTTTCCACATTTCACCGCTCAGAAATTTGCCAAATCCTATCTCTTTCATTGCAGGGATACCATTTGCGAATAAAAACACACAAATGAGAGCTACCGCCAACACCGAAGCGCAGGCGGCAATGAAGAACACTCCCTGCATGAATTTTTCAGTCCATGCTTTCGATTTCATTTATTCGATTACCTCATCCCATGTAAGAGTTTCACCAGTGTAGATTGCTTTTACCTGATCACTGCTTAACTCATCCAATGTGTTATTCTTATTAACGATTACAGCAATACCGTCTGTAGCGATTACCTGTGGTACAAGTCCACCACTGAGTTCTTCGTCTTTCAGTTCACGAGATGCCATACCGATGTCGTAACTTCCATCAATTGTAGATGTCATACCTGTTGTGGAATCTGTTGTCTGTAATTCGATCTCTGCATTCGGATTTACTTCCTTATAAGCTTCGATGAGTTTTTCCATAACCGGTGATACAGAAGAAGATCCACCAACAACTGCTTTTCCGGACGGAGCTGAGCCTTCATATGGAGTTACATCATCCAAAGGAATATATCCGTTATCTGCAACGACTGCCTGTCCTTCTTCGCTCATGATAAATGCGATAAAGTCGTTTGCTACTTCATTGTCAAGTCCTTCTTTTGTTGCAATATTGAAAGGTCTTGATACTTTGTACTCTCCGCTCTTGATGTTTTCAGCTGTAGCTTCTGCTCCGTCAATCTTCAGTGCCTTTACGCTGTCATCCAGAGATCCAAGAGATACATAACCAATTGCATAATCATCACCAGCTACTGTTGTAAGCATAACAGATGTACTATTCGTAATCTGTGCTTCTTCAGTTGTCATATCAACTTTCTCACCGGCATCATTTTTTTCTTCGATTCCAAACAGTTCGATGAAAGCTCCTCTTGTTCCGGAACCATCTTCTCTGGATACGATTGTAATATCCATGGAAGAATCCCATTCAGCAGCAGCTTCTTCTGTCTGCTGTGTATCGCCCTCTGCTTCAGTGTCTGCTTCTGAGTTGCTTCCGCATCCTGCTGCCAGACCTGCGATCATCCCAACTGTTGCAAGTACTGCAATAAACTTTTTCAATTTCATAATCAACTTCTCCTTTGATTTTGTTTTTTATTTTCTTCACAGTTGCTATCATAAAGGAGCAATGTAAAATCTGAAATCCGACGAATGTTAAAAGAATGTAAAAAGTCAAAAAGGACGATTGCAAATTACGATTGTACTTTCTGTGAGATACCAGTTCCACAAGAACGCTTCGACGCTCACTCGCTTACCTCAGCTTTTCTTGTGGAACTGGTATCTTCTCAGGATGGCACCTCTACCTTTTGCAATTGCCCTTTTCTTCCGCTTTTCTCCAAAATTTTCTTAATATTATTATTTTAATTCTTCCATGCCTTTTTCTGTATAGAGATCTTTAATCGTCACTGTCTTTGTAACGTCGTTAAACTGTATTTCCAGTGTTTCATCCCCACTCAGATCAATGGTTTCTCCTCCGTTCGGACTTAGAATGGTATCTTCATCGACAAAGGTAATTCCCCAGTAACCGCCTTCACGGGTCGATCGACTGAACGGACTTACAAGTGCCTTTATGATTCGGATACTTTCTTTTTGATCTTCCTGAATACTCAGATCCAGGTCCATGTCTACATCAATATGGATATCTTCTCTCTTTGGATGGAATCCAATTGTCACCACACCACCTGTTTTTTCATAAGAGATTCTAACATCATCATAATCTGCCGTCTGTCCCCGTTCTGAATATTCTGAATAAAATGCAAAGACACCGGACACTACAAAGCAGATAATCGCCGTAATCAGAACTGCAATACCAATCTTTCGCAGATTCACTTTTCGTACTTTTCTCAAAGGCTGGATTTCCTTCTGCCTTTTTTCTCTCTCCTCCTGAGTCAGTTCTTCAGAGGCAATCTCTCTTTGCATTTCTTCCAGATATCGCCTGCATTCTCTGCAGCCCTCCAGATGTTCTTCGATTGCCTGGTTACTTTCTTTGCTTGTCAGTCCGTCTATATAACTCGGAAATAAATCCCTGATAATCTCACACTTCATATATTTTTCACCCTTTCATAATTTTCTGTTTTGCGCGGTAGAATGTTACGCGCGCCCAGTTCTCATTTTTTCCGAACAATTCCCCGATCTCTTTGAACGAGAATGCTCCTGTAATCCGAAGAAATACTATTTCCTTGGATACTTCATCCAGAATGTGCACCTTTCGGAATAATTCCATCTTTTCTTCTCTGAGGCACAGCTTCTCATCCAGCGCAGCCTCCCCGGATGTCATGGCCTCCGGGATCGGAATCGTTCCTTTCTTTTTTCTTCTCTCCAGTTCTCTGTACCAGTGATGCTTCGCGATCTGGCACAGCCAGGTAGAGACCTTACAGCTGCCGTCATACCGGTAGGAAGACTGAACCGCCTGACAGAATGTTTCCTGGGTCAGTTCCTCCGCGGTATCCTCTTCATGACACAGAGACAACAAATATTTATATACAAACTCTGCGTGCTCCTTATATATGAAATCCATATCTAACATTCTCTCACCTCCTTGTACCCATATATCCGAAAAACATAACTTTCGTTACATATTTA